>NZ_JBGVFE010000078.1:0-7911 GCF_045120835.1 Methanobrevibacter sp. | reverse complement strand
GGTTATCAATGTTCCAAAAAGCGCCAGCAATCTGAGAGTTCGCACATGGCTTTTTGCATTTTCTATACTTAGGACATCGGCCTGTCCAAACCTCCTGTCAATTTCTTGCAGTGTCTTGTCGGTTATACCTTCTTCAATGTGAGTTAACTCAATGCTGCAGTTTTTCACATCCTCTTCAAAAATTTCTCTATACATCTTCACACCGATTTTTGATATGAATATTTTAATCATTTGGGCTTAAATATGTTCCCATCATACTTATATTTGAGAAAATTAATAATTTAATTTGTACATTATTTTTTGCACATGTGAGTACTATGGCTAACAAGAATGTAGAATTAATGAGAGGAGAACCGGAAATAGCTGTTAAAAAGTTAGCAATTCCTATCATGATATCAATGCTTTTGACAGCTTCATACAACATTGTTGATGGAATTTGGGTTGCAGGATTGGGCCAGTCTGCCATTGCGGGAATCGGATTTGTAACCCCGATATTCATGATTTTAAATGGTGTAAGCATAGGTCTTGGAAACGGTGCAACAAGCAGTATCAGCCGTGCCGTTGGGGCCAAAAACCATGAGGGAGCCAGCAAGTCCGCAACACATTCGATTTTAATTTTTCTAGTAGCGTCAATATTGTTGACTGCAATTCTACTTTTAATTCAGGAGCCGTTGCTTAGGGCATATGGTGCAAGCGGCCAGTCATTGACTGAAGCGTTAAGGTATTCTACTCCACTGTTCGCAGGTCTTTTCGCTTTCATGTTTGCTAACGGAGGAAGCGGAATCCTTCGTGGTGAAGGAGACATGAAAAGGGCAATGTATGCAATAATCGTCTCCGTTGCTTTGAATTTTATTTTGGATCCTCTTTTCATTTATGTGCTGAACTTGGGCTCTGCCGGAGCTTCACTTGCAACAATTGTCAGTTCTCTTGGTTCAGCAATTGTTATCATGTATTGGATTTTAATTAAGAAGGACACATATGTAAATGTCACTTTTAAGGGATTCAAATTTGACTCAAAAATAACAAAGGACATTCTTAAAGTCGGTATTCCTTCTTCACTTGATATGCTGATGATGTCAATTGCAATGAGCTTGTATTTGGTGTTTATATCATCAATTGGTGGGGAATATGGTATTGCAGCATTTACCTCCGGTCAGAGACTGTATCTCTTTGGTATAATGCCTTTGACAGCTATTGCAAGTGCAGTTGCGGCAGTCAGCGGAAGCGCATATGGGGCAAGGAATTGGGAATATCTGTCCAGGACCCATACCTACGGTACAAAATTTGCAATGGCATTTTCAATCGTCATAATGCTTATTTTGGTAATATTTGCTCCTCAACTGTCCCTGATATTTGCATACACTCCGGATACTGCTCCGTTGATTCCTGAAATTACCAATTTTTTAAGGTTTGCTTCATTTGGTTTATTGCTGGTTGGTATTGGAATGCCTTCAAGCTTTATGTATCAGGGAATCGGCCGTGGAACAACAAGCCTTGCATGGACAATAATAAGGGAATTGATTTTCACTGTAAGTTGTACATACCTCTTTGGAATAGTGTTTAATTTAGGATTATGGGGTATCTGGTTGGGTTTGGCTGTTGGTAGGATAATTGCATCTATCCTGAACTTTACTTACGCTAAATACACGCTCAGGAAGTTAAAACATACTTTAGAATAAGGCAAAAGATGAATATTGCTATTCATCCAACAAGTCTGCCACTTTATTTGCAATGAAAACGCAGCAGTCGACACATGGGGATTTGTCGTCTCCGTTTTTACTTATTATGTCGCATCTTACCGTTCCGTATTCCTCTTTAAATGCATTGAAAATTTCTTTGGCGTTTGCTTTGATTTTTCCGGTATCATCTAAAATTAATCCATTTGCCATTAGGGCACCGGTTACTGCACCGCAGGTTCCTTCATCAAAGGTTCCGCCCATTCCTCCTGCAAATCCGCATGCCAATTTGCACATTTCAGCCTGGCTCATGTCAACATTTGCACATTCACAAAGCCCCATTAAAGTTGACTCGGAACAGCTTTTAAATGTCCGGTATTCTCTAATTTTTTCCTCTAAAATTTTTTTGTCAAGTTTCATAAAACAATCTCCCAATTTGTTAATTAATTATATTAATTAAGAATTTTATATAATTATTTGTTAAATTGTTTAGGTGATAAAAATTATACATCCAAGACCAAGTCCAATTGCGGCTACTCTTTATACTTTAAGGGACATGAACGTTGATGTAATTATAATGCATGGGCCTACAGGATGCTGTTTTAGAACAGCAAGGCTTTTAGAAAGTGATGGGGTTCGTGTTGTAACTACAGGAATGTCGGAAAATGATTTTATATTAGGTGCCGGCGAAAAATTAGTCGACGCATTAACTGAAGCTTATGAATTATTCAAACCAAAACTGATGGGTATTGCAGGCACTTGTGCAAGTATGATTATTGGCGAAGATTTAAAGGATGCAATTGCAACTGCAGATTTGCCGTGCACAGTTATTCCAGTGGAATCCCATGGCGGATCGGGTGAAGGTGACAACACCGTTGGAGCGATAATGGTATTGGATGCAGCCGTTGAATGTGGTGTTATACCTCGTGAAGAGGCAGACAGGCAAATTGAAATGCTTGAAAAGGCAACAGAAGTTGAAAAGACCCGTGGAATGGCACAGGGCAAGTATATCAAGCCTAACTTTGGGGATTCCAAAGAGAAAGTTGCGAAAATAGTTGTTAATGCTTTAAAAGATAATAAGAAAGTTGCATTTGTCTTAAATGTTAAAAAAGAAACTTCATATTTGTTTTCTGACATCATTAACTTTGACTACAAAAAGATCAATCCGGACAACAAACCAGTTTTTGTTGCCAATCTTGATGAAAACATAGGTCTTCCAAGAATAAGGCAGCATGCGGTAAACATCAAAAATCAGCTGGACATGAAACCTGATTTCATTACTGGGGGTTTGGATGAATATCCTATCACTGCCAATAGGGCAGCAGAATACCTGAAAGACAAAAATCCTGATATGATTGTAGTTTTCGGAGTTCCTCATGCATTTCCAATTGAGGATTTTGATGTGGAATCCGTTGCAGTGACAGACGGGCCTCGTTTGGTAGAGCCTTTAAGGGAGTTGGGCTACACTCATGTTGTTGCTGAGCTTGATGCACACTCAAAGACTCTTGGAACAGATGAAATTGTGTTTTCCGATTTCGGCGCAATGATTAGATCAGCTATTGGGTGGTTAGAGGAATGATAACAATTATTGATTATAAAAGCGGAAACTTAAAGAGTATTTCAAATGGATTTAAAAAAATCGGTGTTGATTATGTAATCTCTGATGATAAGGAGGTAATTGCCGATAGTGATTATTTGGTTTTGCCGGGTGTTGGAGCATTTGGAAGTGCGATGGAGAATCTTGAAGCATTTAAGGATGTTATTTATGAACATGTTGATGCCGATAAGCCATTTTTAGGAATATGTCTTGGCCAGCAGGTGCTGATGAGTTCAAGTGAAGAATCGCCAGGCGTTAAAGGTTTGAACCTTTTTAAAGGGCATGTGGAGAAATTGCCTGAAGGAGTAAAGATACCTCACATGGGTTGGAATAAGTTAAATGTAGAAAATGACTCGCCAATCCTGGAAGGTATAGATGGAGAATATTTTTATTTTGTTCATTCTTATCATACAATTCCTGATGATGAAAATATCATTGCAGGAACTTGTGATTATGGAAACAGTGTTGTAGCAAGTTTGTCTCAAAACAATTTATTCTCAACACAGTTTCACCCGGAAAAAAGTGGTGTTGCGGGATTAAAGATTTTAAAGAATTTCACTAATTTGGAGATTTAATTATGGATATTGAAGGTTTTGTAAGAGCTAGAATTGATGATTACTCATATGATGACTTGGCGGATATTTTAGCGGTACGAATAAGGGAATACAAAAAGATTTCAGAAGAAAATTCAGTAGAAATGGCAAAAGCAGTGATTGATGAGGTTTCAACTACCTTAAAACTGAATGAAAGTGATGACGAGTTTTTAAAGGAAATAGTTGATGTTAACAAGGCTGATGTATTGATGGGCGAGATGGGAGTCGGGTCCCGTGGAGCCGGTGACTTTTTTGTCCACAGAAAAATCGCAGAAATCGTAGCGTCAACAAATACTGCTTCACTTGTAAATCCGTCAGAACAGGACGATGGGGGAGTTGTAAAGGCTCCGGTTAAAAATGATGAAGTTTATATAACAACTGCCGTTGACGGAATACATTCAAGGTTAAGCGAATATCCATTTTTAGGCGGTTTTCATGTAACAAGAGCAACTTTAAGAGATGTCTGTGTAATGGGGGCGGACCCTGTTGCAATCCTAAGTGATGTTCACCTGGCAGATGACGGTGATGTCGCCAAGATTTTTGACTTTACTGCAGGTGTTGCGGCAGTTTCAGAGCTTGTTGATGTTCCAATCGTAGCAGGAAGTACCTTGCGTGTCGGAGGGGACATGGTTTTAGGTGACAGATTTGTTTCAGCTGTCGGTAGTGTGGGTGTATCGCCTTATCCTCCAACTGCAAGAAAAGGAGCCACTGAAGGGGATAAGATTCTTTTAACTGAAGGTTCCGGTGGCGGAACAATAACAACAACCGCATTATATAATGGATTTTTTGATGTGGTATGGGACACAATGAACGTTAACTTCGTTCAGGCATCACATGCATTGTTTGAATCAGACCTTGTCAAGGACGTTCATGCAATGACTGACGTTACAAATGGAGGCCTTAGGGGAGATGCCCATGAGATTTCCAACACTACCGGTGTTGGTTTGGAGTTTTATGAAAAAGAAATCAGAGATATGGTGGCCCCTAATGTATTGAACATGCTTGAAACATTAAACATCGATCCGTTGGGAGTTTCAACCGATTCATTAATGTTGATTGTGCCTCCTGAAATTGTTGGCGATATCAAAAAGGCTGTTGGCAAATATGATGTTGCCATATCTGAAATTGGTGAAGTCAACAATTCCGGTGAACCGATTCTAATTAAGGAAGACGGTTCAGATGAGAAACTTGTTCCTTTATTTAGAGAAGCGGCCTATACTAAAATCAAAAAATTGGTCGGCGATACAACTCCTGAAGACTTTGAAGAAATGAAACAAAAAGTTCAAGAGGCTTCAGATGCCGCAATTGCTAAAAAGGAAAAAGTAATTGAATACGTTAAGAAAAATTAATTTTTTTTAGATTTTGAAGAAAAATATCCATTTTTCTTCTAAATTATTTCATGGTCGATAGGAACTAGATGAAAATATTAATCATCTCTTGTTTCTGCGACTTTGCACAAAATCACAACTGCACACTTCAAAATTTTATATAAGTTTTAAAGTTCAATTCATCTATATGTTAGATAATAGAGGTTCATTTTATATAATGGATGCAATAATTGCGGTTGTTCTACTTTTAATGGCATTTTTAGTTGTCAATGCAGCAATATCAATGCCGGCACATGACTATTCATATGAAAGCAAAGACATCACAAAAGCTCAGGATATCATGGAATTGCTAAGCGGCAAAATCGATTTTAATGACAACACGTTCATCGCTAAAGTTTCGTCAATTCTGGAAGACGGTGAAAATTCAAAAGAATCAATAATGCAAGTTTCGGAAATTTCTCAAAACAAACTGGATTCCTATAATATTAAAAATTACAGGTTCTGTGAGAATAATGTTTTAAAAGGTAAGGTTTTGGCTTCATCTGGGGATTATAATGAATATGATAATGTTGATGTTGCAACCAGGACTTATGGCGATTATTCATATACATTATCAGTATGGCAATAATTAAATAGTATAAAAATCATACAATTAATTGTTATCTTATTTTGTCGGCCCTGGTGGTGTAGTTTGGATAACACATGGGACTGCGGATCCCATTCCCCGGGTTCAAATCCCGGCCAGGGCATTATAATTTCCGTGATTATTATGTTAAACGCTAATACTTATGTTACTTCCCAAAAAGGAATTGGGGGAACTATTAGAAACAGGTATGAAGATTTTTACGTTGAAGAAATTCCTGAAGTCTTGCCGACTGGTGAAGGTCCGAATATCTACATCTGGATTGAAAAACTAGGAAGAACTACATTGGATGTCGTTTTGGACATTTCAAGGGATCTGCACATCTCAAGAAAAAGAATGGGATTTGCTGGAATGAAGGATAAAAAGGCCTTGACCCGTCAGTGGATCTGCATTGCAAATATGGATTCGGAAGATCAATTCAGGCAGGTTGAGAACCTGGATATTTATAAAACTGATTTTTTAAAAGTCGTAAGAGGGCGCAAAAAGCTTAGAATGGGCCAGCTTAAGGGAAATAAATTCAAAATATTAATTAAAGATTTGGACGATATCCAGGAAAGTGCAGACATTGCAAATGAGGTCTTAAAGGAGTTGGAAACTACTGGTGTTCCCAATTACTTCGGTTGGCAGAGATTCGGAAAGCCAAGAACAAACACTCATCTTGTCGGTGAAGCCTTAATAGAAAATGACTTGAAAAAGGCAGTTGACCGATATATTGGAGGACCATCTGAAGACGAGCATGAAGAAAATCAAAAGGCAAGACAGGCGTATGATGATGGCAACCTTGAGGAATCTCTTGAACTGATGGGTAAGGGAATGAGATACGAAAAGATGATGATTCGTGAATTGATTAAAGATTCCAAAAAAGGCGAATTGACCGATAAGTCATATAAGAATGCTTTATATGCTCTTCCAAAACCTCTTCAGAGAATGTTTGTCCACGCTTATCAGTCATACTTATTTAATGAAGCCGTCAGCAATCGTGTGGCCATGGGGATTGACACCTACATTGAAGGTGACATTATCATTGACACAGAAGAGCATATTGTCTATGATAAGACTCCTGATGAGTATCAGGAGCTTATGGATAGCTTCAAGGCAAACCCGACATGCCCTTTATATGGTACAAAAGTCCCATATGCAGGAGGCGCTGTCGGTGAGATGGAAGAAAATGTTTTGAAAGGGTATGGTCTTAAAAAGGAAGACTTTGAAGTTCCTAAAATGCCTCGTTTGGGAAGTCATGGACTCAGACGTTCAATGAGATTCCAGGTATGGGATGCATCTGCAGCACCAACAGACGAAGGTGTTTTGTGTGAGTTTTCTATAAATAAGGGTTCATATGCTACTGCGGTTTTAAGAGAAATAATGAAATTGGATGTTGTATAGGTGATTAAATGGTATTGTGTCCTGATTGTGGAAAAGATGTTCCAAAAGCCAAATTCTGTAAAAATTGTGGAGCATATATTTCAGATATTGAGGAAGTCAACGTTATTGAAGAGCAAACAATCGCTCCAGTTGAATCAGGTGAAGATTCAATTCCGGTCACTGTTAAATCAGAAGATGAAGTTATCATGGCTAAAAAGGTTATTCCTGTTGAGTCTGCTGACGAAAAATCTGTTTCAGATCTTGTTAAATCAGATAAAATCAAGTTTTGTTTTAATTGCGGCCATGAACTTGTTGGAAATTTTAACTTCTGTCCGGAATGCGGACAGGATTTGAGAGGAAAGGTATCAAATCAAAATAGTCATGTTGTCCCAAAGGAAAAAAGCACTCTTCTGGCAGTTATTCTAAGTGTTTTCTTGCCGGGCCTTGGTCAAATTTATTTGGGCCTTGACCATAAGGGGGCAATATTTTTAATAGCATATGTCGTATCGGCAATTTTAATTTTACTTTTAATTGGATTCATATTATGCATAGCAATCTGGATTTGGGCATTGGTAGATACAATATCATCAGCCAATGCGATAAATCGTGGTGAAGAGGTAAATGATAAGTTATTATAGGTGATGATTATGATTGAATGTAGAAATATTGCAAAAGGAAAAGCAAAAGGGGAACTGATTGTTTCATCAGAACC
>NZ_JBGVFE010000077.1:0-11964 GCF_045120835.1 Methanobrevibacter sp. | reverse complement strand
AAGCCTGACATTCACTGTGTTTGTAATTGATTTGTCTGAAGGCAAATCACGGATATAATAGTCATAGCACATGAAATTGTTCAAAAATACAATTCCCTTGGCCTTAAGGAAGGTTTCCAGGGCAAATGCCATGTCGTCTCCTGAAACGTATGGCTGGAATCGAAGGTCATTGTCCATGATAAGGTCTCTTCTGTAGATTTTGGTCCACACTGAAGGGTGCATCTTAAGCATGTCGGGTTCCTGTTCGATATTGTCGACCTTGATGACATCAAGCGGCCTGTCCCTTGGATAGGTTACCTTCAGGGTTTTTCCGTACAGGAATCTCTCCACGACGTTATCCCACAGGAAGTCCGGAACCTTGATGAAGTTTTCGGTTTCAAAGACCTCATCCGGATAGGCCTCATCGATGCTGTCCATGTACGGAGAATAGGATTTCTGGACCTTGCCTCCGTATTCGAATATTCTCCTGAAGCGTCCGAATGCCATCTGGGCATCGTTTGACTTGACTGCATTGTACAGGGTTTCAATCGCATCCAGGGTGTATCTGTCATCCGGATCCAGGAACATGATGTAGTCTCCGGTACAGGCTTCAATTCCTGTGTTTCGGGGAGTATATGCGGCGCCGCTGTTCTGCTCATGATGGATTGCAACGCAGCAGTCATATTTTTCATCGTATTCATCAATGATTTCATCTGACCCGTCTGTTGAGCAATCGTTAACCATTATGATTTCCAGATTTTCATTTCCTATTGTCTGGTTAATCAGTGAATCGATACCGCCCCTGAGGTGGTCTCCTACATTAAAAATCGGTAAGATAATGCTAATTTTATCGTTCATTTTATCATCAAATAAGAGTAATTAGTTATAATATATTTTGGATATGATATTTATATTAATTGTTATGTCCATTTTTGGATATTGATTTTATTTAGCTAAATTGCTTTTATTTTGAAAATAACATATTAACAATGCAATATTGACTTAATAATTTAGTAAAACTTATTTATTTTAATTTTAAAATATTATTAAGGCGATATTATGAGTAATGATATTGAAAATGTTTTGAATAATCTCAAGAACAATTCTCGGGCAGTAATATACACTGAAGTTTTTCTTGAGGAAATCGAGAGAAGGAACATTCTGGAGGACATGGTCGATGAATTCCTGCTGTTCAGAAAGGCGATTGAAATCAGGCAGTTCTGCAATCTTGATTACAGGTTTGAGATTCATTATGCCTGGAATAATGTTAATAATTTGGTTGTTGTTGCAGATGTGTTTAATCGCAAAAAGCTTATTCTCATTTCTGCCTTTCCAAAAAGAAGAAGGGATTCCTTTTACGATTTTGACAATAGTGAAATCAGGATGAAAATGACTTACGACCAGCCCTACGGCATGATTACCCTGTGCATTCTTGACGGATTCCGGTACGGTCAGACGATAGCTGTTGGGGAAGGTTTGTACATTGATTTTGATGCCTACGGGTATCCCATTTCCCTTACTCTTTTTGGAGTCTCCAAAAGGTTCACTCTGAGGGCATCTGAATTTTTGAACTGCAGAATGGAGGGGGTTATTGAAATAACCGAAGACCTGATTAGGGTTAGGGTGGAAGTGACCGTTAAATTAAAAAAGGTGGTTTTAAGGGTCATCGAAAAGGAGATTTCCAATGACTTTGGGATTCTTCCCAATCACTTTGTCCTGAAAATCGATACTTCCAATGTTTTGGGTTAATTGTTGATGTTGCCGATTGAAAAATAGTTGCTGGGAGAAGTAATTCTCCCTATCTGACAATTATTGAAACCTTTTTGCTTGCCTGGTCGTAATACTTGTCTGGGCTGCTGGTTATGGTCGCTTTGTATTTCCCCTTTTTGTTTAGTTTTATGCTGAATGTCGCTTTTCCTTTGCTGTTTGTCTTTGCCTTGTAGGATTTTTTGGCAATTTTTAAGGTGACTTTTGTTTTTTTCATAGCCTTTCCGGCACGGTCCTTGAGGGTTATCTCGTATTTTTTAGGGGATTTCTTTTTGAAAGCCTTTGATTTGGCAATTATCTTCGGCATTGCCTTTTTGACGTTAAGCTCAAATTTAAGCGAGGATTCTGCGCAGGATGCAGTGCCCTTGAATTTGATTGTCATGCTGTATTTGCCGGGCTTCAATCCTTCTGTTGATATCTTGATTTTTCCGTCGCCGTTTGTTTTGTATTTTTTACTGGCGCCATTAAGCTTCACTGTAACCTTCACTCCAGACAGTGACTCTCCCTCATAGTCGCTCAAGTAGATATTAAGGTCATCACCATATCTTACGGCTTTCGGAGCGTATATTGTTGTTTCTATCTTGTCGTCGATGATGTTGTCTTTGATTTTCACTCCGTCACCGTAGTTTGATATTGTTCCTGCACTGGACTTGACTGTGTAAACATATTTGTTGTTTGAAATTTCAGTGTCCTTCCCATTGCTCTGTATGACCTTATCCTCCTTGTTGTAATTAGTATTTCTTTTGAAGGTGTTTGATTCAATGGAAACGTAATTTCCTGAATTGTATATTGCATTTCCTTTCTTGAATGCATCGTTGTACTTGAATATGTTTTTGGAGATTATGCAGTTTTCACCGGCATTAAATATTGCCCCTCCGTTGTCTCCTATATTTTCATCGAATTCGTTGCCGGTCATTCTGACATTGTTTGCGCAGTTGTAGATGGCTCCTCCATAGGCTATGATATTATGATTGGTCGCTTCATTCCATTTAAACAGATTATTGGCTATTGTAACGTTGTCTCCGCTGTTGTAGATGGCTCCTCCGTACAGGCCAATGTCTTTAAAACTGGAAAAATATGTCAGCACTTTGTTTCCTTGAAATATGTTGTTTGATATTGTGGCATGATTTCCCTTAAGGCATATCGCTCCACCATAGATTTTCAGGCTCACGGCGTTTTTCACGGCGTAGTCCTCATCCATGTCAGGGTATGCTATGCAATTCAGGAAAGTGCAGCCGGTTATTGAAAGATAATCTCCTTCACATTCAATTGCCGCACCGTTCAGGGCTCCACAGTTTTTTATCTTGAGGCCCTTCAGTGTCAGTGAAGTGTTTTTCAGGTACAGGAACTGGTAGTGGCCGTTTCCGCTGACGGTTTTTTCATTTCCGTTTATCACCAGTGAAGTGATTGAACCGCTTACGCTGGTATTTCCCATTAGTTTGATGTTTGATTTGATGTTGACGGTTACTTGGCTGTATTCATCGCTTGTCAGTGCGGAGTGCAGGGCATTGAAATCATATATGTCATAGTCCTTTGCAGAGGATAGCACATCATTGCCGGTGTTTCCAATGATTTCCTCACTTATCTCATCGTTGTGTTTCTCTAAACTGTTTGAATCGGTCGCATTGTCTGCCGCACTGACTGCGCCGATTATCAGGACAGACAGCAGAAGCAATGCAATAATCATTATCTTTTTCATTTTTTTGCCCCAATCTTTCAGTGTATAATATATTTGATATCCTTATATTAAATCATATGCCTTTGATGAAGTGGAAACTTCACAAATTTTTTTAAATGGGAATGACAAACCATTAAATAAGTATTTTAACTATTGGTGAGGGAATTGGAAGACTATTACAGGGACATACGAAAAATTTTGAGGGTCATTTTGGTTTTGAATCTCATCGTAGCGGCGGTAAAGATATTCTACGGTTTTCAAACAAACATATTGAGCATAATAACCGACGGTTATGACTCCCTTTTCGACGGTGTGGCAAACGTTGTCGGCATTGTTGCAATCATTATCGCATCAAGGCCCGCCAACGACAAACAGCAGTACGGCTATTCCAAGGTCGAAACGTTTTCTGCAATAGTCATTTCTGTGATGCTTTTCGTAACGGGCTACAGCGTGCTTTCAGAGGCTATAGCAAGATTTTATCTTAAAAAAGCGAGAATACTTCGACTTCTTTTAAGTCGAGGATGAATCGCACATTGGGTATACTATTGTAAATAGTTATTTTTAGGCAGTTATTTCTTAAAATAATGCATCTTTATCTTTTTTTTTGTTTTTAGAATAATTTTAGGTATACATTTAGAATAATTTTTTTTGATGGAGGGGAATACTTCTCATGTGCTCTCTGTAAATGTTTATATACTATTACAGTAGAAATATTAGTATATCATTTATAAAAAAATCTGATCTTTTTTTTATTAAATGATTAGAAACTGCATGTGGATGTTTGAAAAATATGAAGGTTGTTAATAAAAATATTGAAGTTAAAATTTGTCCCACTAAAGTGGATAAAAATGATTATGGAGAAAAAACAGCCAGTATTAACAAAATCGAGTCCAACATAGGCATTTACCGTTTCATCTATGATGAGGAACTGGAATTTATAAACTATTTTCGAGGTTTATTGATTCAACATGGTTATGATGATAAAGTAAAAGTCAATGACAGTTCATGTAGTGTAATTTTAGAAATGTTAAGACAGGAATATCCTTTTTTAGAAAAAGCAGAATCCAGCAGCAGACAACAAGCACAAAGAGACCTTATAAACGCATTTAACAGATATTATGATTCAGATTTAAAATCAGCTTACCCAGTTTTAAAAACACGTAAAAAATCCAAAAAATTCACATTCCGAATAATGAACAACAATAACAACGTAAGAATAACCAAAGACAAAAAAGGATATTACAAAATAAAATTAGCCAAATTAGGAATAGTAAAATTCAAAACCAGCAAAAAATACAAAGAACTACTAATCCGAGGAAGCGACCCTAATGATTCTAGCGTAAAAATAAAACATGTTACCGTTAAAAGAGTGCATGATGATTATTATGCAGTTTTCAACATAGAATACATACATATTCCAGAAACAATAACTGGTCCGTTAATGCAAGTGGGAATTGATATCGGATGCGGTAAGCTTGCTGTCCTATCCAATGGCGAAGAGATACCCAATCTTTGCCTAAAAAAGGAAACAGAAAAAATCATACGATATCAAAAAAACATGAGCCACCATAAAAAAGAATCAATAAGACACGAAGAAGCTCGCAGATTATACAACAAATGGATGCGTAAACTAATAAACAAAAGAGAGGATTATTACAATAAGAATGTAGCATATATTGTTAAAAACAGTTCTTTTGTTGCAGTTCAAAATGAAAACATCATATCCTGGAAACACAACAAATACTTAAGTCACGGCATACAATTAAACGCACCTCGGTCCTTTTTAGATAAATTAGAACGCAAATGCGAAGATGAGGGAGTAGAATTTGTTAAAGTTGCCCGTAATTTTCCATCTACTCAAATCTGCAGCAAATGTAAAAAAATAAACAAAAAAATCAGAGGAGTCAGTAATCTTAAAATACGGGACTGGGACTGTCCACATTGTAAAACTCACCATAATCGTGACTTCAATGCGGCAAAAAACATCCTTTATAAAGGATTAGCGAATCGTCGGGACGACGGTGCAGTAAAAATTCCTCAAAATTAAATAATATTTTGGGGTTTGCGAATCCCCGTCGTCTAACACGACGGGGAAGTTCAAGGTGCGGGAATCCCTAATGTAACTCCCGAAACTTTCATAGTGCTTGCTGCCACTCTTACAATCAACATTCCCGTTGCAGTGTACGAATGCCGCAAAGGCAGGGAACTGAACAGCCCGGTACTCATATCGGACAGCAGACACACAATCGTGGATGTTTTTGTCACCGCTGCCGTTTTGGTCGGTTTGGTGTTCATGGCAATGGGCTATACGATTGTTGACCCGATTTTGTCCGTTGTCATTGCGATAATAATACTTAACACAGGCATCTCGATTCTTCTGGACAACATCAAGGTGCTGCTTGATACTAATGTTCTGGAAAATGAAGAGATAGAGAGGATTGTTCTTGATGTTGACGGCGTCAGGGGAGTTTCAAACATCAGAAGCAGAGGAACCCAATCCAACGTATTTGTGGATCTTCACCTGATTTTGGATGGGGATACCAGCGTTAATGAAGCCGAGGCCATAAAAAATAACTGCAAGGACAAGCTGAACGGCAATTTCTCTCAAATCAGGGACATGGTAATCGAAATCGATGCCGAATGATAGGAACATTTAATATAATTGAAATAATAATATATAAATGGTGATAAAATGGTTAAGTCAGTTGGAGGTTTGGCTGTCGGAGTATTGTGTTTGGTGCTGGCGATCGTTTCAGGTCTTGTATTCAAAAGGTATATCGCTGCAACCGCATCAGCTGTAGTAGCGATTATTTGCATATTGAAAGCCGTAAGATGATAGATGTTAGACTGTATTTTTTTCACATGATTTGACATTAGCGGATGCTCTGAAAAATAACCTTTATTAATGATGTCAGTCAAAAGTATATAGCATCAAATGAAAAGGAGGAAATTATATGGCAAATGCAATTCTTGCAGCAGTATTATCATTTTTAATACCTGGATTAGGTCAAGCTTATGCCGGTGATGTTAAAAAAGGTGTAATATTCTTCATCATAGCAGTTGTTTTAGCAATCATATCATTCTTTACAGGATTCTTATTATCAATCATATCCTTGATATTTGCAATCTATGCAGCTTATGACGCATATAAGATGGTAGCTTAAGTGTATACATCAAACAAAAGAATTTTTTCAATTCTTCTTTTTTTCAATTTTATATTAATTTCGGTAAAACTATTGCCAAAACACAATTTTATCATTTTCCAAATTTTTTTGAACACCTTCACCAAACACTTTAAATAATTTAAACAAAAGATTATTAGTCATGAATGAAAATGACAACAAATTTCCCGATTTCGTTACTTTCGGCAGAACTTTTGAAAATTACAAATGGTACAAACCGTTGCTTACGCTAATTGTTAGCATGGTCCTGTTTCTTGTGTTTCAATTAATATTGGTGGCTGTCTTCAGTATCATATACGGACAGGATATTATTACTGGAATTGCAATGGGAGGATATGAAACATTAAACAAATCTGATGCATTTTCTTACTTTTCATATTTGGGCATTGCAGTGTTTCTGCCTGCACTTTATCTTTCTTGTAAGATAGTTAATTACAGGCCGTTTTCATCATATTCCTCATCAAGGGGAGGATGGAACCTGAAACTTTACCTCAAATGCCTAATCATTCCTGTCATAGTATATGTTGTAGTCACTGCAATATCAATTGCAATTGGATTTGAAAAAGGTGACGGAAACGTCCATGTTTCTGCAATTGCATTGGTCGTGTGTTTGATTCTCATACCTCTCCAGTGCATTTCTGAGGAATACCTTTTCCGAGGAATCTTGATGCAGACATTCGGGTCATGGTTTAAAATTCCAATTATAGCCATTATTCTTCAGTCCGTGTGTTTTTTAATTCTTCATCCATACAACGTCATTGGAATGATAACTATTGGATTTAGCGGCATTGTTTTGGGATTAATGGCTTGGCGCACCAGCGGTTTGGAAGCGGGCTCAGCAATCCATTCAATCAATAACCTGGCCAGTTTCTATACTGTTTCCTTAGGAGTGGGTTCACTTTCATCAAATGTCACCGTTGGGAGTGCATTTGAGGATATTTGTGCTACCCTAATCTCAGCACTATTGTTATACTATATTGGAAACAAAAAAGGATGGTTTGACCCAAAGACAGATTAGTTATTTTGGAAAATGAATTTTAATTCATTTTCTTAAGTTTTTCCTTTGCAGAATTCCTGATTTTCATTGAATTTGAATGGAAGTTCTACAAAGCCTATTTTTTTTTGAATATATTTCATGTTAATTTTTAGATATGTTTTTATTAATTAAAATTAAAAATATTTTTGTAGTTAATTTAATTAATTATGGTGAGATTATGAATTTTAAGAAATTGATGTTGGCCATGCTGGTATTGGTATTTATCTTAAATATTAGTGCAGTATGTGCAAGCGATGATGCAGCAAATGAAATAATAAGCTCAGATGCAATAGACGATATAATATCAGATGAAATTAGTGAAGAGGATACATTAACTCAAAGTGAAGACAATTCCATGTTAGCTGAAAATGCAGATTCAGTAACAGATTATGCGGGTCTGGTCAGTGCAGTTAACAAGGCTAAAACAAGCAGTGGAACTAATTATACAATTAATTTGGAGGATGGAACTTATGAATATACTTCAAGCATAACTTGGGGAGATTCATCCAGCGTTAAAACATTGATTATTAATGGTAACAATCAGATAATAGATGGAAAACAAAAAGGACAGTTTATAAATGTTAAAAGTGGTTATACTTTAATATTAAATGACGTCACAATATCCAACTTTAAAATAAACGGTCAAGGTGGAGCAATATATAAAACTTCATCAAGTACTCTGAAAACAAACAATGTCATATTCAAAGACAATTCCGCAAGGAATGGTGGAGCAATATGGATTGGAAATGGTAACACACATCTTTTTAATACAACATTCATAAGTAATTCTGCCAGTTCAGGTGGAGGAGCATTATGGGCCGGAATGGGTAGCATAACAATTGAAGAATGTAATTTCATTGAGAATATAGCAACCGGTTCTTCAGGTGGAGGAGCTATATATGCTGGTACAAATGCTAAAATAATAAATTCAAATTTTACCAACAATAAAAATACACAAAGATCCGGTGGTGCAATTTACAATACTATGAATGGTTTAGATGTGGAAAATTGTATTTTCACCAGTAACAGTGCAGGCACTGGAGGAGCAATTTTTAGTGACAGCTCAATAAATGTTAAAAAATCAGAATTTGCGGATAATGAAGCCAGCACCAATGGTGGAGCAATATACATATATGGATCAACAACTGGAAACATTATTGAAAACACATTCATGAACGATAAAGCGCCTAACGGTGCCGAAGTTTATGCCAACAAAGGTTTGATGGAAGACAACACAATTATAAACAGTGATCCTGATGGAGCTATAAAAGGCACAATTACTCAGGAAAACAATAAGGTTTATGACTCTGAAATAAGCTATTTGCTCGATAAAATAAAAGAACATCAAAATAAAATCGATGATTTGAATAATCAAATCAAAAAACAGGCCAATACTATAGATGCACTTAACAACACACTTAACCAAGCTCTTGATGATTTGAATGCTGCCAATGGTAAAATTAGTGAGCTGAATAGTACTCTTAATCAGACCGTTAGTGATTTGGATGTTGCTAATGCTAAGATTGCCGAGCTCAATAACACTCTTAATCAGGCTCTTGATGATTTAGGTGTTGCTAATGCTAAGATTAGTGAGCTGAACAGTACTCTTAATCAGGCTCTTGATGATTTGGGTGTTGCTAATGCTAAGATTGCTGAGTTGAATGGTACTCTTAATCAGGCTCTTGATGATTTGAATGCTGCTAATGGTAAAATTAGTGAGTTGAATGGTACTCTTAATCAGACTGTTAGTGATTTGAATGCTGCTAATGCTAAAATTGGCGAGCTTAACAGTACTCTTAATCAGACTCTTAATGATTTGGCGAACATGACACAACAACAAAATGCTACAAGCAAAGCATTAGAAGATGCAATGAAAGAAATAAATGCACTAAAAAAAGAGTTAGCTAAAGTTGAGAAAAAGATAACTCCAACTCCTAAAGAAGACAGCAAAATTGCCGCTTCTAAAAAGACTTTCAAAGCAAAAACCAAAACCAAAAAGTACGCCATTACACTTAAGACAAAAGCCGGCAAAGCAATCACAGGTGCAAAAGTCACATTAAAAATCAAAGGAAAAACATATAAAGCAAAAACCAACGGTAAAGGAAAAGCAACATTTAAAATAACTAAATTAAATAAAAAAGGCAAATACAAAGCAAAAGTCAAATTTGCAGGAAGCAAAAATTACAAAGGCAGTAGTAAAAAAGCAAAAATATCAATTAAATAATTAGACAGTATATCTGGGAGTGTTTCAAAACTCCCAAATTTTTTCTTTTTTCATGGTTTTTTCTGAGAAATTTAACTAAGGTATTTTTTGTTCCGGATTTCTATATAAAATTAAAAAGTTATTTTATATAGAAGTAATAAAATACTAATAGTAAAGGTAAAAATCTTTTCTCAAAAGTTTTTTTTAGAATCTATAATTGTTGAGATTTGATGAGGATATTTGCCTTAATCACTTTTATATGATTATTCGGTGATAATATGAGTAAAGTATATAGGACATTTACATCAGAATCAGTAACTCAAGGACACCCGGACAAGGTTGCAGATATCATTTCTGATGCAATATTGGATGCATACATGGCAGGAGATAAGAATTCCCATGTTGCATGTGAAACTTGTGTAACAACAGATTTTTGTATGGTATTTGGTGAGATAACCTCAAATACCGATTTAGATGAAGAGGATATTGAAAAGATCATCAGAGACACAATCATTGAAATCGGTTATGATAAACCTGAATTGGAATTTGACGGAAATAGCTGTAAGGTTGCAAACAGGCTCCACGCACAATCCCAGGACATCAACCAGGGAGTTGACAGAGGCGATGAGGAAACCGGTGCGGGAGATCAGGGTATGATGTTCGGATTTGCAACAAATGAAACCGATTCATTAATGCCATATCCAATTGATCTGGCACGTAAGCTTACAAACAAATTGACTGAACTAAGAGAAAGCGGTGAAATTCCATACTTGAGGCCTGACGGTAAAGCACAGGTATCAGTCAACTATGACGAGAACGGAAATGTCATTTCACTTGATGCGGTTGTATTGTCAACCCAACATGACGAGACAGTTTCCGACAATCAGGAAAAACTCAAAGAGGACATTCGCGAAAAGCTCTTCAAGGCAGTCATTCCGGCTGAACTCATGACTGAAAATACAAAAGAGCACATCAACCCAACAGGCAAATTCGAAATTGGAGGTCCTCACGGGGATGCGGGCCTTACCGGCCGTAAGATTATTGTAGATACCTATGGAGGATATGCAAGACACGGTGGAGGAGCATTTTCCGGAAAAGACTGCACCAAAGTGGACAGAAGCGCATGCTACATGGCAAGATACATTGCCAAAAACATCGTTGCAAGTGGGCTTGCTGAGAAATGTGAAATCCAGCTATCCTACGCAATCGGCGTTGCCGAACCGACTTCAGTAATGGTCGATACATTTGGAACCGGTGCAGACATCGGAGACACTACCTTTGAAGAGATCGTACGTGAAAACTTCCGCCTTACTCCGGACGGAATCATTGAGACTCTCAACTTAAGGGATACCCGATACAAGCAGACCGCAAAATACGGCCACTTCGGTATTGAAGGCCTTCCATGGGAAAAGACCGATAAGGTCGAAGACCTGAAAAAATACATTAAAGCTTAAAGATGCTTAAACTTGCTTTCTGGATTTCAGAGAGTAAGTTTGCTATTTCTATTTTTTTTTAAAGATTTTAAAATTAGTCAGTTTTTTTTTGGTATGGCTGCATTAATTAAAAAAATAAAATTAGGGATAATTTAGTCGTTTGCTAAATTATCGAAGTATCCCTGAATGAATATGACCGGTGTTCCCTTGTCTCCGGAACCGCTTGTCAAATCACAAAGTGAACCTATTAAGTCGGTAAGCACCCTTGGAGTGGTTCCTTCGGTAATCATCTGACCGGTTAGGTTTTCATCCTTTTGTCTGATTTCATCTTTTATCGCTTCTTTTAATTCATCGCCTTTCAAATCAGCGAACTTGTTGTCTGAAACGTATTTCAGTTTGATTTCATTAGGATATCCAATCAGTCCGTCGGTATGCGCAGGGGACACGACAGGGTCTGCCAGTTCCCAGATTTTTCCAACGGGATCCTTGAATGCACCGTCACCGTAAACCATAACCTCAATCTGCTTGCCGCTAAGCTCTATTAGTCTTTTTTGAACTTCTTCAACTAATGTCTGACCTGTTTTCGGGAAGAGCTTTAGTTTTTCCTCGGTTGCCTTGTTGGATCCTAAAAGTCCATAATCCGGATTGAAACCGGAATCTCCGACAGGTTCGTTTAAAACCTGATA
>NZ_JBGVFE010000076.1:0-9381 GCF_045120835.1 Methanobrevibacter sp. | reverse complement strand
ATGAGGAACTGCAAAATTTTTTAAAAAAGTTTAGGCAATATGAATAATAGCATATATATGATACAAATACCTAATTGCCAATTCATATATTGCATGCCATTTAATTCAATATTGCTTTGATTAAATTGAGAGCCATTAAAAAATTATATGTTTAACTTGGGTTGTCTTTTGATGTGACAGGTACTGGTCTTTTTCCAGTAGCAGTTGTTGCAGGTTTTGCACATGCTTGTGCCATTTCCCTCAATCTGCCAGTCAACAAGAAAGCTTGGGTCATGTACAAAAGGCCTTTGCATTGAGATGAATTCGATATCGGTAGAATTCAGGATATCATTAATCTGCTTTTGACCTGTGGCACCTCCACCCAAAATAACAGGAATGTCAATGCCTTTAAGTATTTCAGATGTGGCATCAATAAGGGGATTCCTGTCTGTGTTTTCACGTGTGAAAAACTGCGGTGAGCGTGGACGTGTTATCTGCAAGGAATCCGCACCGTATTTTTCAAGCAGTTTTGAAACTTCAATTGTCTCGGCCAGAGTCATTCCGTTTACTGACCCGTCAAATGCATTCAGCCTGCAGTTGATGTGAAGACCGGTATTTTCCTTGATGACTCTTATAATCTCAAGAACGATTCTAAGGCGATTGAATGTGTTTCCGCCATAGTCGTCTTCACGTGTGTTGAATGCGGGATTGATGAATCTTGACAGGAAATAGTAGTTTCCAAGCCCCAGTTGGATTCCGTCAAAACCTGCATAGTCGAACTTTTGGGCGGCAATTATCATGTCTGTTTGGATTTTTCGGATATCTTCGATGGAGATTTTTTCAACTCCAATATTCTGTTGCGTTTTCTTGTTGAATTGGACAAATCCAAGCTGGGCAAAAATCGGAACGTCATAGACATGAACAAGGTCTGCCAGGTCACGTGCCTCACGGGCAAAATGAGTGTAGTGGATAGTATTTGAATATTTGGAGAATACGTCTCTCGGATA
The DNA here is from genome assembly GCF_045120835.1 of Methanobrevibacter sp. Classification (GTDB taxonomy): domain Archaea; phylum Methanobacteriota; class Methanobacteria; order Methanobacteriales; family Methanobacteriaceae; genus Methanocatella. The sequence continues at coordinate 8,395 of NZ_JBGVFE010000076.1, read as the reverse complement.
AAGAGAGTACAGCTCAGTAATGATTAAACCGACTCCGCTTGCTGCAATGTTTTCATATCTGTTGTATATTTCGGGTGTCATGTTTCCTGACTTTTCCCTTTGAGATTCCCAAAGTCCTGTTCTGACGATTCTGCTGTTTAGTGTCAGGTTTCCAAATTGGCATCTGTCGAATATGTCTTTCATGGTAATATTTATGATGATTTTTATATTTAAATAGATATTTATAAAATAATTTACATAGTTTTAACTGATGGCTTTCAATATAATTTCAACTTTTCTAATCGCTGTAGCCCTTGCAATGGATGCATTCAGTGTATCAATGACTAAAGGATTTACCCAAAGGGACTTGACAAGGACTCAGATTATATGTTATGGAATCTTTTTTGGAGGATTTCAGGCTTTGATGCCTATAATAGGATATTTCTGTGGAAATGTTATCGCAAATATTGTTGAATCCCTTGCGCCGATAATAGGTTTCGTTCTTCTTTTGGCAATCGGGCTGAACATGATTCGCGAAAGCCTGTCAAGTGATGAAGATGAAATGAATGATTATTTCTCATTTAAGGAGGTTACACTTCTTGCAATAGCAACTAGCATTGATGCATTTGCAGTTGGAATTACAATAGCTCTTCTAAATGATCCTATTTTAATCTCATCCGCAATTATTGGTGTAGTTGCCTTCATATTTAGTGTGGCAGGTATTTTCATTGGAAAGAAATTGGGAAATTATGTTGGAGACAAATTCCAAATTCTTGGTGGAGTTATTCTTATACTCATAGGCATTAAAATCCTTCTTGGATTTTAGAAATATATCATCCAAACCTAAAATTTATTAAATTTCGTAAAAATTAATAAATCTTATAAAATCCAAGCTCATTGAATGGGTATTTTATTTAAACCAGATTCTTTTGTAATTAAATTAATTAAAATAGTCATTAAAATCATTTTGTCATAAAATTAAGATATATCTATTTTTATTTAAGGATATTAATTGTTTTAAGACGATATTTTTACTAAAATTCTTGTTAGTGTGATATTACCATAGTCGGAAAAGTATTTCCGTATATTAACCCTAAATATGTATTAATAGATATTTATATAAAAATAGTTAAAATAGGTAAATATCTACTATATTCATTAATAGTATTTTACATATGTTAAGTAAAGTAGTATTAATATATATTTCCATATTTATATAATTTACAGTTATACAGAATGTATATATTTATCCACTTTCCATATATACAGAAACTACTATTAGTATATATTTTACCACTTATGCTCAAGTAATATTAAGAAAATACTATAAATCAACTGCTTCATATATATCAAGCTATTGAAATAGCATATTTTCTTCAAATTTTGTTATTTTTTAATAAATTTCATGAAATTTAATAAATTTTAGCGTCGAATATTGTGTCTTAGATATCTTACGAATTTCAGTACTATAAAGAATAATATTCCGACGAAAACTACAAATCCTGCAAGTATCAGCAGGAGAACCAAGCTGTCAAATGTTGACTTTTCATCTTCAAATGTAACAGATCCGATTTTTTCATAATCAGGACCTATTGGAATGTCCGGTCCGTTAATAACAGTATTGTTGAAGTGGATATTGTCTATGAACTCAGCATAATTGGTACCAACAAGTGATCCGTCATCATTTGCGACATATATATCAGTGGTATTGGCTTTATCTCCTACCTGGAAGTCATATGTGACTATTTCACGTCTGTCAAGACCATACAAGTCTGACTGGGACAATTCAGTCATTGCCTTTATTTTATCATCAATTCCAAGTGAAATGTTTCCTCCCCGAGATAATGAGTAGTCGTTTGGAATTGAAATGTACTGGCCAGGAACCAATTTGCCTGTTTTAAGCATGGTAGGGGTTGCAAAACCATAATTGCCGTTAGGGGCTTTGACAACAACATGGCCCTTTTGATAAGGTTGCTTGATTTCCTGAATCTTTTTTAAGGCATGTTCTGATATGCTGCAGTCGTCTGTAATCATCTGTGCGGTTATATTTTCACAGATTTGGCTGTCTGCGCCATCATCAATTCCGCCCAATCCTATTACCCAACCGTCATGGGTAACAATTACGTGGTTGAAATATCCATAATCTGTTTTATATTGCTTTATGGCAGGAATACCATGCCAGTCTACCTCTTCAATGAAAATATCGGCTGTTACATTGGAATCACGTCTATATGACATTAGTGAATTATTACCTTCTAGTTGCAAAACAATAGAACAACAGCCAAATGAGTCAGTTTCATTACCGACAACAGGTAGTGCATCAGTATTTTGATGATTGTAAGCAGAATATGCGCCACAAATGGATATAAAAATTATAAAAATACCTAATACAAAAATCTTTTTACCTAAATTCATAGAAATCAATAATTAAATTATAACATAAATATATTAGATTAATATACTATTTAAATTAATTTAATTTTGCATCAGGTATTAATTTCAGTTGTTGAATCTGTTGGAGTTAAGCTTTAATTTCTGTTTCATTTGCTCACGGTCAATGTGGATATACTTGTCAGTTGTCTGTGAGTTAGAATGACCTGCAATTGACTGTACCTCTGCAACAGTCAATATTTCAGCATAATGGGACAGTGCGGTGTGTCTTAGAATGTGAACACTGACGTTTTTGCTATAGTTTATGCTGCAGTCAATGTTTTCGTTTATGATTCTGTCATCACATTCACGTGCATGCTTTTTTATCAAGTCCTGAACACCACGTTTTCCTATGCGCTCACCCTTGATGTTTGTAAACAATTCTTCACGGATTTTCTCTTCAGCAGCTTTTTTTCTCTGAATTACCGGTTTATAGATGCCACTGGTCTTTTTTCTCAGTTTCGTGGTCCTCTCTTCCATCATGTCATTTAAGCTGCACAATGTATCATAAGTGATGAAGGTTGTTCTGTCCTTGGATTCACCTTTAGTAGTTTCTGCTCTCAGATAAACATCAATAAACTCATTTGTGTCATCCGGAAGCTCGTAAAATCCTCTGTCGTTGATTGGAACCTGAACATCTTCCTTGTTTAGAAGTACCAGTTCCTTTAGCCTCATTCCGGAATCAATAAATGTTCTGCAAATTGCGTAATCTCTTTTATTTCCGCTTTGTTGGATGGTATCTAAAAAGAAATTGGATTGTGGCCATGTTAAAGAGATTTTCTCAATTCTTTTTTTTGCAGTTTCAGGATCTTCGGTTTTTACTTCAATGATATCCTTCATTTTGATGGTTTCATGCTGGATTTCTTCCTGGACATCTTCTGAGTTTATGAATTCCAGAATGTTCATCATATATGTCTTGACTGTTGTTCTTTTATTTCCTCTTTGTTTTAAACAGTGTCTACGATAATGTCTCAACAGTTTTTTAATATTCTTGTCATTTAATTCATCTATGCCTTCATTTTCCAGATATTCGATGAATTTGGATATATTGAAAGTCTGTTTTTTAACCGTTTCTTTAGTTAAGTTCTTTACCTCTTGTTTTTCTTCTAAGTATTCATCTAGGTAGTCCGTTAGCTCATCAACTTCGATCATAAGCTTTTTGCCCCCTAAATTTCTTTACTCAAACCCTTGTTATACTATTGATTTTTTTAGTATATAAAGACTTCGTATCTTTTCGCCATTAACGTATATTATTACATAAAATATACGTTCTCTTTATATATTAAATTCGGACAATTTGGGAGTTTGTTGGGAAATGTTAAAAGTAAGGTAAGACATATACATCAGGTGGTTTCAAAATGGTGATTTCGTTAAATTTTGATTTTATAATAAAAAATTATTAAAATGTATTAACTCGGATTTGAAAAATTAAGGTAAAAATTTTTGGAATTTACTGTTTGTTATTAAGAAGTTATAATCTTGATATAATTAGTTCATGCATATGAAATGATGAGATCTTTGATGCAGCTACTGAATCAAAAACTGTTGGAAAATGTCAGATGATTTTTTGATGTATTGATTCTATGAATTCTACGGCTCAGATGACTTTCCTCTACAGCATCAAAAAAATTTCAGAATTTTCACTTTTCTCTTATTTTATAATTTATTCTCATTAAGTTAAAAATTTCAAGGCTGAAAAAATGAATTAAATTCATAATTTGCACTGTGGGGCTTTTGAAATATGATTGATGATTAGTTTGAGGAAAGGATTTGTCATCATCATTTAAGGTTTTAAAAATTATACAAACTGTTCGTTATATCAAAAATTTTAATACCTAATTTATATACTATTAGTTATATAATAAACATATCCATAACATAATTAATATTTGCTATATTATGTTTAAATTGGAGGTATCAAAATGAACTTAAAAAGAATGTCCATAATATTTTTAATATTCGCTGCTTTGATATTAAGCATCGGCTTTATATCGGCAGCCGATGAAAATGTTGAAGTATTAAGCAAAGAAAACAATATAGACGAACAAGTAGTATCCCAAAATACGAAATACATGGTTGATGAGCGTAACGACGATTATCCTATTTACACAACGGATATGGAAAAAAGCAATTACATCACTAAAACAGGAAAAATACAAACAGAAGTTGACGCAGATCCGGTTTCTGTAATGTATAAGAAAAACAATTATTTCAAAATAGAAGTTGAAGACAGATATGATGATGACATTCCTATAAGTCATGTGAACTTAAAAGTAAAAGTAGGTAGTGGCTCAAATGCCAAAACCTTCAACGTAAAAACCAATTCATATGGTATAGCTAAAATCAATACAAAGAAATTAAGCGTAGGGACTCATAAAGTTTCAATAACAAGCGATGATGAGAGATATTCCATCATGAAAACCTCAAAAATTATTGTTGGAAAATACGGTACAGCTACAATCAAGGGCAACGCTAAAAGTACAGTATTGAAAAACAATGATGTTATAAAAATTAAAACAAGATATGATGATGACGGTGAAAAGGAGGTAAAAGTATCCCTTAAAAAGGCAAAAAACACCAAAATCATCAAAGCCAAATTCTATCTAAAGGACAAATACACTGGACGTAAGATTGTCAAGACGGATCATGCAGAATTTGACGATGGAAGATGGGAATGGCCTGAAGAGGACTTCTCAAGCAGATACACTTTAACTAAAGTCAAAGTGTACTACATTACAACAAAATGATGGGAAAATACTTTCCCATAAATTATTTTTTTTAATGTATAAATATTATTCGATGGTATGTTGCATTACGGTAGGGAAAATCAACCTGTATGCAGTTCCTTTTTCCTGCTTTATGAAACTGATTTCTCCGCCTAACTGTCTGGTTAGGTTTTTGATTATTTCACAGCCCAGATTCTTTGATAGGCTATCATGATTCTTAATGCCGATACCGTTGTCCTTGATTATCATCTCGGCAGTACCATTGCCTAGATTTCGGATTTTCTTGGTAATCTTGTTGTTGGATGTTTTATCCGGAAATGCATGTTTGATGGCATTTACAGATATCTCATCAATAATCAAAAGTAGCGGAGTGATGACTTCAAGGGAAAGATTCAAATCCTCATCCACATAAGTCTCAAACTCTATATGATTTGGTAAATCAATCACATTCATTGTCACCCTGTCATGGTCAAGCAGATACTCTTTTAAGTTGATCTTTTTGAAATCCTGAGAATTGTAAGTCTTTTCATGAAGCAGTGCAAGTGAACGCAAACGGGTTTGCATATGTTCAATGATTATTTCGGGTTTGTCTTTATATGCTCTTTTTTCAAGATTAAGGAAACTGTTTAGAATCTGCAGGTTATTTTTGACTCTATGATGAATCTCCTTAATTAGAATCAGTCTACTTTCATTGGATTCGATTAACTCTTCCTGTTTGTCCTTTTCTTCGGTTACATCAGTCAGAAAACCTATGCTGTGGATAAAATTTCCATATTCAAATCGTTCAATAAACAAATCAACAATTTTCTTCTTATTCGGATTTCCATCTACACAGAAGGTCAGGGTTTCATTTATCTTATCCAATTCTCCAGTACGCATCTTATTGATCTTTTGAACTACATCATCCTCAACGATATTCTCCAGAACCTTATCTGAGTGAACATATTCTTCATAATTCTTTTCAATTAGATAATAGAAACCTTTAGAGAAGTTAAATCGTTTTGCATTTAATGGTTCAATCAGCAAAGCCAATTTCTTGCTGTTTTTAAAACCGTCCATCATGAAATCGACCGGCCTGGTGAGTTCACCTCTTGAATAATGGGTTATGTCATTCATCATTCCCTGACGGATGATGATACCGCTTTCATCAAAATAGGAATATACATTGACTTCTATTGTTTTCAAAATGCCATCGTTGGTTTTTATTCGAATAATCTCATTGCACTGGGCAGTTTCTTTATTGGTAACGTCGAAAATCTTATCGACAATGTGTTTGTCTTCAGGTATTACCAAATCAAAAACTATGTTGAAAAAGTCATCGGATTCCTCTTTTGCACGATTTATGATATTGTATATTCCCTGTGACCAGGCATATTTTCCGCGGATTTTGTAATAGCTTCCGGTCTGCGAGAAATTTTCCATTATGTCATTTTTGTCTTCATCGAAATCTCTGTATTCCAGATCTACACGGTTGCTTACTTTTGTGTCGATGTTTTGGGAAGTTACAAAAATCTTTCCCGAATCATAGACTATTTTTGCGTTGCTTAGTTTTGATACATTATTTTTATTGTAATAGACGAAGCGTAACTCTTTAATGTTGTGGTTTTGATAGACTTCAACGAAATCATCGTGTAAGATGTCATAAAACAAGGGGGACAGTTTACTCAATAATCTGCCTTTCGCATCATCTTGAGTGCAGTGATATTTGTTGAGAGTGAAATTGCCAATTCTTTGGATAATGAAATCTTTCCCATCTTCATAGGGAATAAATGAATGAATTTCAACCTGAATAGTATTTATAAGCTCCGGAAGGGGGATATCCTCAACATCAAACTCCTTATGTGTGGGATTATAGAAATCCTCATGACTTGCATCATAAATGCGAACTTCATCAATGCCCTCAAATTGCCTAAACTCTCTTTCAACTTTCATTGCTGCACCATGTATGCTGTAATATAATATGATATATATTAATGATTATATATAAAATTTTTAACCATTCGATTTGAAATTTTATAAATTATGGTGGAATTGACTGGAAAATCATGATTTAAAATGTTATTTGAAAGAATTTAAATCTTTAAAGGTCATGTCTGCATTGAGGGGAGTTAAACTTGGTCTTTTTTCAATAAAAAGCGCATATCCATCACTGCCCTCAGGATACTGCTTAACAAGGTCAGACACTATCATGATCAAATCGTCGCTGTTTTGATTTTCATCTAAAGGATAGCTGAATATCTCTGCTTTTTCGTTTTCAGTGTTGTCAATGACATCCTTTTCAAGCATCTTATGGGAGAGATGGGTTATCTCAACTTCTTCGCATTCATAATTTGAAGGCACATTCAAATTAAATAAATCCACTTCCTCAGGAAATCCTTCATTTTTTATTTTCAATACCAGATTATGAAGAACCTTCTTTGTTAATGAAAAATCATAGTCCACATACCATTCGCCGTTTTCATCCTGTTTGTATGAAGTCTCGGGATCGACAAAAAGAGAAACGGCAATTGCAGGAATTCCAAGGCTTACTGCTTCAAGGGCAGCACATACGGTTCCGGAAGATGTGATGTCACAGCTTATGTTGACTCCCTGATTTATTCCACATATCACCAAATCGGGCTTCTGATCCATTATGTAATTTGCGCCGACAACAACACAATCGGCAGGGCTGCCCGAAAGAGAATAGGCAGGACTTTCATCATCCAGTTTGCACTGCTCAATTTTCAAATGCTTGAACAGTGTTAATCTGCGGCCCACACTGCTGTTGTTCCTGTCGGGAGCTACAACAACAATATTGCCCAAGTCTTCGACTGACTGCTTTGCAGCCAATATTCCCGGTGCGAAAACACCGTCATCGTTAGAGATTAAAATGTTCATATAACAAAAACCTTAAATTTTTTAAATAATTTTATCTAATATGTGAAAGAATACTCCGACCTCTGTAGGTTGGAGATGAATTTCACAAAAAAATGAAAGCTTTTTTTTAAAGATTAGTTTTCAAATGCTCTCTCACTTTGTTTATATATGTATTATATTCATATATAATTTTTGTAGTGTTACTAATTTAAATCCTTTATAAAGATGGGGTTTTTTTTATAGATTTAATGTTAGGTGTGTGTTTTTTATGTCTGATGTTTTGACTTGTAAGTGTCGTATTAATCCTAATTGGGATATGAAGATTGCTTTTTGGGATGCTTTTGGAGCTTCTCGTTTTGTTAGCAATAACGTTAGACAAGAAGTTAGACAAGCAAGAATTCACA
>NZ_JBGVFE010000075.1:0-25331 GCF_045120835.1 Methanobrevibacter sp. | reverse complement strand
AAAACAAATCCACAGTTTTCACATTTCCATTCAATGTCTGCTTCTTTGTTGAATACTGCGTCGTTTTCAACGTTTGCAAGCAGAGTTCTGTATCTTTCTTCATGCTCTTTTTCAATTGCACCTACTTTTTCAAACAAAAATGCAATCATTGGGAAACCTTCTTCCTTAGCGGTTTCAGCGAATTCTTTGTACATTTGTGTCCATTCTTCGTTTTCACCGTCTGCTGCAGCATTGAGGTTTGCTATTGTGTCTGGAATTTCTTCATCATGCAATAATTTGAACCAGATTTTAGCATGTTCCCTTTCGTTTTTGGAAGTTTCCATGAATATGTCGTGAATCTGGACATATCCTTCTTCTTTTGCTTTTGCAGCAAAGTATTGGTATTTGGTGTGAGCCTGTGACTCACCAGCGAATGCGAATTTTAAATTTTCTTCAGTTTTTGTGCCTTTTAAATCAGCCATAATAACATCTCCAATAATATATTATATAACTATTCTTATTAAAAAAGTTTTTTAAAAAATTTGAACAAAATGAAAAAAAAATAAAAATATAGCTTAGAAATTAAGCTATATCAGAATATAACAGTCCTGTTGCTCTAGAAGCAAAGAATGTTAAATATGGAGTTACGATAATTGAAAGAATGCTGAATCCAGTTATATAACTGTTAAGTCCATTTATAATGACATTAATGACTGCAATTATAATAAAAATTAGGAGTACAACTGCAATAACTTTTCCCCATCCTATTCTTCCAATATCCTTAAAGGATTCAACAATATTCACTGAGCTTCCAAGGCTTCCGGTATTGGCGAGTCTTGCTTCACCCATTGTCTGGAGGAAAGCAAAAATCAGGAACAAAATGAATGCAATGATTCCTGTAATAATCATGGCGGTTCCAAGTGCAACGAATTGGGATTGCGGGACAACTTCTGAAATCATCACAGTTGTATTTGCCGGAGCCATCATATTGGCAATCATTATCTGGTTAAATATTGAAATTGCGTTTCCAAATAAGTTTGTAGCCCAACCAACAATCAAAACAACGATTGCAGGAATGATAAAGTAAACGATATTCATGATTACGAATTTGATACCTACAATCAGGTTTTCTTTCCAGACAAATTCCGGTGCCGCATCCGCCTGATCAATTCCGGATTTGACGATGCTTACCAGATATCCTGTCAATATAAAAATTATAATTAGTCCAGCTATAAATACGATTGCACCAATAATTGAAAAACCTATATTATCATATGCACCTATTGCAAATAGGACAATGCCCAAAACTGCCAAAATTCCGGCAGCAAATGTTAATGCAATATATATTGCAAGTTTTGCTAAATCATTTGAAGGAAAAATCAATGATTCTTTTATAATTTCCATTATTTCCATAAAAATTCACCTCTAATATTAGACAATAATACATTGATATTTAAAATATATTAATCTATCTAAAAAAATCTGCAAAAAAAAGAAAAGAAAAGAAAAGAAGATGAATAAAATTATTCATCCACACCGAAGGATTTCTTAAGCAATTCTGCGTTAACGAATCCTTCTTTGTAAATTTTACCAGTAGTTAAATCATTGATTACTACTTCAGCAGGGGCAAACATTCCCTTGTCGATTTGGTAGAAATCAAATCCGGCTTCCTTGAATACATCGAAGAACGGTTTACCATATCCGTCAGCAGCGGAAGATGGCAATTGAGCTGCAACATTAGCGATATCATCATCTTCTTCAGACTCTACATAGTAGTAGGTTCTTCCACCGAACAGTACTGCATCGTTGGTTTTACCCATAGCCTTAAGTCCATCAGGGTCAACAGGTGCAATCGGTGCGATACCTGCTGCATGTTTTACTTTGGTTACATCGAATTTGATGAATTCCAACATTTTGTAAGTTCCGTTTTCAACTACCCTACCGGAGATTTGAATAGATCCAACAAGAGAAGAAGTAGGAGCTACAAGCAAGTAAACATCTTTAACGTCGACATCACATTCATCGGCAATGTATTGGGCTACATCTTCACCAGGCAATACATCAGCTTCCAAAGTCAAAATTGCCAAATCAGCATCTTTGTCTTCATATCCGATTTCTTCATAGGTTTCTGCAGGTTTTAAAGCGATTGCTCTTGCAGGTCCGGAACCTAATGCGAAGAAATCGCCAACAGAAACAGACCAACCTGCTTTTTGGGAACCTAAGGTTGAAATTGAAGGTGAATCAGTTTTGATTTTTACTGAAGGAAGTGCGAATTTTTCAGACAAATCTCCAGGAATTGAAATTCCAACATCTGCAAGTCCACCAAGACAAACTTTAGTATAAAGTTCTCCTGCTTTAAAACTTCCATCAACATTAACACCACAGTCGATAACAGTAGCGCCATTATCTAAAGTGGCAACAGCGATGTTTAATTCATCTGCTTTTTCAATCATTACATCTACGGTTTTTTTAGCTTCTACGTTTACACTTACCATAGTTTTAACCTCTAAAAAATTTAACTTAAAACAATTTAAGTTATTGTGTAAAAATTTATACTTATTCTTATTTAAACTTGACTAAATCTTTTTAGCACTACAATATTCAGATTACAGCGATTATTTCAATAATAATCAAAACTTAAACAGTACATCATATTAATTAAATGGACATTTTGACTGGCGTATTGCCATAGGCCTAATATCTGTCAAAATGAACCTTGGATTCATCATAGCGAAGTTTAACTTCACCTTCGCCGGCAGGATAGCCAACACAAATCACAGAAAACGGAATGCAATAATCAGGAATGTTCAAATACCTTTTTAACCTTAATGTACGGTCTTCAATCGGATGAAATCCCAACCATACGGCACCCAACCCTTCATGAGTTGCCTGAAGCAGAATATTCTCATTGCATGCCCCAAGGTCCTGTTCTATCATCCCAATCACCTTTGCCTCATTCAGATTGCCTATTGTGACAATAAGATGGGAAGCATCGCAAGCCGGTTTTGCAAATCTGTGCATTTCAGAAATGGCCTGCTTATCCTCACTTTTTGAGATGACAATGAACTCCCAAGGCTGAGCATTGCAGGAAGAAGGGGCCTGCATTCCCGCCTTCAGTAAGCTTTCAATCTTTTCGTCTGAGACTTTTTCGCCCGTAAATTTGCGTACACTGTGCCTTTTAAAAATCAAACTCATCTAATCACCGAATAACTCCTCAATCTCTTCTCTAACATAAGGATAATCATTGCTGTCCGTTAAAATATGAATCTGGTCACCATACTGAATGTGGAAATCCTCATTTGCAATCACATACTTTCCGTTCCTAATTACTGATACGACAATTGCATTTTTTGGAAATGGAATGTCCTTTATTTTAAAGTTGAGGTAATTGCAGTCCAGAGGAACAATGTATTCGCTTAAAACATGCTTTGAAGGTTTTTTAACGTACTCCTCCTTTTTGCTGCGAAGCAGTCTGTCATACAGGGATTCATAAATAGGCTCATTTCCCATAAGTGTCGGAACCACATATGCTATTAGAGATACGATAACCATTGCCACAAGGGATTCCGTTGAGCCGGACATTTCCGCCAAAAGGACTATTCCAGTAATTGGGGACCTTACGGTAGCTGCGAAAAATCCTGCCATTGAAATGACAATGAACCTGTAAATCAGGTCATGCTGCAGACCCAATGCCGGCACAAATATGCTGCCGAATACCGCCCCAATATATGCACCCAATACCAGAATCGGCAGGAATATGCCTCCCGGAGCTCCTGAAGAGAATGAAAACATTGAAAATAGGTATTTCATCAAAAGCAGAAATACCAAAACGCCGAGAGATGGAAGGGCCATATTCAGCATATCCATCATGAAGTGACCTCCGTCACTTATTTCCGGAATTGTCAGGGCCACTGCACCCGATACCATAAACACCAATACGAATTTAAGCCATGAAGGAATCTTAAGCCTGGAAACAACATCACTGGATTTGATCATGCCCACATTATAGGCATATCCCAAAAGGCCAATAACAATTCCCAAAACAATCAACACCCAATATGATTCAAGTGGAATGTCATATATCGGAAATGACAATATCGTTGCCTGGCCAAATATTGCCTTTGAGATGAAATCTGACACGATTGCCGAGACAAGCGCAATGAAAACCAATGTTTTGTCGAATCCATGATTTATCTCTTCAAAAACAAAGATGACTCCTGCCAATGGAGCATTGAAAGCGGCCGTTATACCTACTGCAGAACCGACAAGAATCAGCCTCAGCTCATCGGTTTTTGAACCTTTGAAGAGTTTGGCAATGCCTTTTCCAGCCATACCTCCTATCTGAACTGACGGACCTTCAGGACCAAGTGACAGACCACCCAATGCAGTCAAAACCCCTGCAGCAATTTTTGAAAACAGAACCTTTGCCCAATTGGCTTCCATATGGCCCTTTACTTCAGCGTAAACCTGAGGTATTCCGCTTCCTGCAGAATCCTTTTCCCATCTTGTCAGCCAATCTATCAACAGTCCCATCACTGCAAGAGCCGCAAAAAATAGAATAATATACAGTACATTTGACTGTATAATGCTTAGATAACCTCTTAAAACATTTTCAGAGCCAGCAAGTAAAAACCTATACAGACATACCATCAAACCTGCAAATATGCCCACCATAACTCCCTGGATGGTCAGTTTGAAAATATATTTTGGGTTTTCGCTTAGAGACCTTAATGTTTTTTCAAGAGATTTCATTGAAATAATATTTATTTTAAATCATATAAGAAATTTTCATAATCCTCAACAAAATACCTTATGTTTTTTCTTCCCCGAGTGAAAATCTCATGGCCTTCACTGAGCAGTTTTTTCTTTTGATATTCGATTCCTCCGGGATATTTCGGATTCAGCTCACCATCAGTTTTCAAAGTTCTCCAGAATGGAATCCTGTCATCATTTCTCTCACAGCTTGCCTGAGCGGAGAGGCTGATGAATATTCCAGCAGTCATGGGACAGGTGAAATCAGCACCATGTTCATTTGCCAGAAACTCCCTAATCTCTCTAGCCGTAACTAACCGGCCTTCAGGTATTCTGGCCATTATTTCATTGTAAGCCAGTGGCGGTGCAATCAGCATGTTTTTTCCACCATACCTTTCAATGGATTTTTCATCTGCAATTTCAACAATTTTAGGCATGTCTTTAGAGTCTTTTAATTTTTCATTGAAGCTTTTTCGTGCCATAACATCACCTATCGAGTATTGGAATTATTTCTAAAAAAAGTCCTATAAAAAGATTTCATCAAAGCCGATTAATGCAGAAATTAGAAAAAGTTGAATTAACTCTTATTGAGATATTTTAAAAAAAATGTGAAAAGCAACCCCATTTGAAAATGGGGCCGTAATCACATCGGATTTTTGTCATACATTTTTGTTTTATCTGATAAATCTTTTTTGTGCAAAAAGAATTATTTCAAATAAAAAGGCATATGTCCCACCCGCCTGCCCTAGAATAATGAAATGTTATCCATTATCCAACTATTTGAAGATACACATTGTTTCATCCTTATTCATATCATGATATAATTCCGCCTTATCCTCATCAAAGTCTATGACCTGTATCATATCATAGATTTCATCATTCAAATTGGGACTGATATCATTTAGGATATTCGGATAGTCAAAAATCATGTCCTTGTTGAATTCTATTTTTTTCTCGTTCTCAAATAAAGCCCCATAGTATATTTCAGCTTCAACCAAGTCCTGGAACATATGGCTTCCAAAGGACAATTCCGGCATATAGCCGACCTCACTGTATGATTCCTCAAGAATTGCTGAAAAATGGCTGATATCCGCAAAGACCACAGGAATGCCCAGTTCTGGAGAGGAAGTACCGATTCTTCCAGGGACTATTAGAATGGCTGTTTTTCCATTGTTCTTGCAGTAAGTGTTTACATCGCTTATTACCCTAGAAATTGAGCTTTTCTGTGCATAAGGATATTCGTAATACTTGTGAGGATCAACATAACAGATTGTGTCAATCTTGTTCTTTCTTGACATTCCCATGGAGGCTTCCCTGATGTGGAAGAAAACGTTTTTGTCCTCAGGCATTTCAATAGCTTCATTGTTTGTTGAAACCTGAAGCGGACGGCATTGCAACAGATTGATGTTGAATGAGCTGTCCTCACCGAAGTTAACGGTGTATTCGATGTCGACCGGATAGTCATATGCGGTTTCCAATGTCTTCAAGATTTCCTTCATGTCCTCAATGAATTCCTTATTCTTCACTATTCCCTCACAGTTGACAAAGACTATTTCACGACGTTGTCCACGTTCACGAAACATTCTCTCTGCTTCCTTGTCATGTTCAATAAGGACCTTTTTTGCATATTTTGGAATAATGTCGAGACCCTCATCAACAGGAACATCATGGAGGCTGATGTTTTTCAAATCGATGACGTCAAGATAATGTTGGGAATACCTGTGCTTTTCCTTTATATCCTTCATCAGAGTTACTTCAGGCTTGTCAAGATTGATGATTCTTGGATAATCCTTTTTTGTCCTGTCAACAGCCTTTGTACCAAGACCCATAACAAGTCTCAGCATTCCCTTGCTGTTGTCCATGTCGGGAAGTGGAGAATACGGACTGTATGAAAATCCGACACCTGCTGCGGTCGGGAAGAAATAGTCGTCATAATAAGATCCAGAAACCCTTTGAACCAAAAGAGCCATCTGCTCATCGGTGTCATCCAAGCCGTTCAGTTTCCTGTATTCCAAAGCGGAAATGTTCATGGTACTTGAATATACCACCTTTACAGCATCTTCAAAAGCTGCCAAACGCTCTTCAAGAGTTCCTCTGTTTACGCAAAATACAGATTCATACTTTCCCGCAAATGCATTTCCGTAGCCGTCCTCAAGAAAACTACTTGAGCGGACAATGATCGGGTTCTGTCCGAAATAATCCAGGATGCGTATGAATTCCTTTTTAATCTCATCTGAAAATGTACCGGTTTTAAGACCTTCCTCAAGCTCTTTTCCATACTTGTAATAGCCCTCTTCAGTTCTCTGTTTAACACGGATGTCCCACAAATCATTTGAAACTATGTATGTGTAGAAGAGGTCTGAACCGATGTAAAAGGAATCATCCGGCTCGAAAGTATTATTGTATAAGTCAGGGCAGTTCCTTTCAATGATTTTTCTTGCAAGAAGCATACCGCAGGACTTGCCCCCTACCAGTCCACTTCCTACACGGCGGTCATAGATTGTGACATAATCCTCAAAGGTGAAATATTCCTTGATTTTGGAAAGCATCTTTTCATCTTTGGTCATCATGAGCTCACAAATCTTGTCGCACTCCTCATCGATGTTCTTGCCTTCCCCATACTCCCTTCTGACCTGAAGCATATACCTTTCCCAACTGTCCAAGGTCTGTTCATTGTGATATTTGTCCGAATTGATGGTCTTGTAGTATTTGCTGACCTCCTGACCGTCCTGCAAAACCTTGACGAAACCGGTTGTCGGATTGAACTTGTGTCCCAAAAACATTGTTTGAGAGTATCTGTTCCATACCTTCAGCGGAGAGACGTAAACCTCCTCGGGAGAATTTGAATAAACATTCAAAAACAGTTGGGTAGTTTCACGAATCTTGGCTATGGCATCATAGGAATGCCTTCCTCGAAGAATTGGGAAATATGCCACCGTATCGAGCTGGAATAAAAATGGACATGTCACCCTGAAGAAATTGCCCATCATCAAATCTGTAGACCAGACCGCCTGAAGGTCACTTAGACAGTCGAAAACATAGAATGCATCAAATCCTTCCTTTTCAATGATCCTGTGGACTTCCAGGGTAAATGTTTCGAATTGCTTATATGGGTCCACCTGATATATCTTAATCCCGTCACGCTCGATCATGCAGAACTCAGCGTCAGGATTGTTCTTTTCGATTTCAAGCAATTTGAAATCTTCATCAGTCATCTCTATCAATGGAGAATGATTGGCAAATCTGATGTATATCAGATTCCTGTTATCTTCTTTTGCCTGTTTTACATAAGGATCGACAAAGTAGGAAAATTCATTCAGATTAGTAACGTTCCATACTACATTATCACCTAAACGGATATTGTCCAAAGCCTTGTCAAGTCCCGGAATTCCTGATTTGATTCTATCGAAAGCAGCCATAAAAATATCTCCTAATATAAATTTAATTTCTCACCATCGGCACTCCAGTTAATTGTGAAGCTTCCATAGTTAACGCAACCAAATCCTGACGTTCAAGATTTTCTATATCTGTATTTCCTGCCTGTTGAGTTAAGGAGGTTACTTCCTGAGTCATCGCTTCAATATAGTTTGCAACCTGCTGACCTTTTCTGACAGGATCGAGTCTTCTTCTAAGTACCCTGTCCTGTGTTGCAATTCCTTTAGGACATATTCCTTCAGAACAGGATTGGCAAACCTTACATCCCACTGAAATCAGAGCAGAAGTAGCTATATATACTGCATCAGCACCCAATGCTATTGCTTTTGCCACATCAGCTCCGGACCGTATTCCTCCTGCAGCCACAAGACTTACTTCACTTCTTAGATTAATGTCCTTAAGAACATCATCAGCTTTTACTATCGCCTCTATTGTAGGAATACCCGCATGCTCCGTAACCACTTCCGGTCCGGCACCGGTTCCTCCCTGCATACCGTCAACTACAATAATGTCTGCACCCGCTTTTGCTGCAATCTTGACGTCCTGTTCCACTCTACCCGCTGCAAATTTTACGATAATAGGTATTTTCCAGTCAGTGATTTCCCTCAATTGGTCGATTTTCATACCCAAATCCTCAGGTCCGACAATATCCATGTGTCTTGCCGGACTCAATGCGGAGTTTCCTTCGGGAATGTTTCTGACCCTTGCAACTTCGGCAGTTACCTTATGGGCAAGCAAATGTCCTCCCATACCGGATTTTGCACCCTGACCTATCTTGATTTCAACAGCTTCCGCATTGTTCAGATATCGTGCAGATACTCCAAAACGGCCTGAAGCATACTGGGCAATCAGCTTATCGGCATAATGCCTTTCTTCAGGAAGCATTCCTCCTTCACCGGTATTGGTTATTGAGCCTACCTTACTGCTTCCTATAGCCAATGCCATCTTTGCCTCTTTACTCAATGCACCGAATGACATTGCCCCAATCATGATTGGAGTGTCAATCTCAATAGGATTTTCCGCAAATCTGTCCCCAAGCACCACTGAAGTCTTGCATGTTTCCCTGTAGGAATCAATAGGAGGTCTTGAAACCTGTGCAGGCAATATGCTTAAATCGTCAAATGTCGGGATTTTTCTGGTCAATCCGCAACCGCGCACCTTATATGATCCTGTTTGACTTTTACGTTTGATTTCAACCATTGTTGAATTTGACCATACTCCTCTTCCCTCATCAACAAGGGGTCTGACATATATCGCATGTGTCGGACACATCTCTTCACAGATTTTACATCCCACACAGTTTTCCTGGTGTATAGGAAGGGGTTCATCATTAATAACTTCATAAACGTTGTGAGGGCAATTTGAATAACAGCTATAACAGTTTTTACATGAGGATTTCTTAGGATTGTCACATAAATACCAGCAACAGCCCGGCCTATCATTGTTCTGCCTGCATATCTCTATTTTCCTTTCAACAGTAAATGACATTTAGTTCACCTCCTCATCTACATTTCCCAACGGTTTGAATACCGGACAGACGGAGTATTTTGTTCCACCGGACTTAATTACCTCATCAATATCGCTTGTAAGCTTTGCATATGGCTTCCATGCAAGGTAATCCTCCTTGTCAACAATGAGTGCATCGGTTACAATCTCATTAGTGAGCAGGTAGTCCAGCAATGTAGTGACAATGGAACCGTCCTGACCCTGACTGTGCTTTAAGGATTTAACTGACAGCACTTTCATAAAGTCGCCTATCGCTTTTGAATTGTCATTTCTCAATTCCTCAGGTATGAAAGTTCTAGGACAGACCGCAAAGCATGCATGGCAGTCCTCAGGACATTCCCCTCTCATGATCGGTTTTGTATCATCAATCTTTATCAGATTCTGCGGACATGCATATTCACAGGCACCGCAGAGCACACATGCTCCAATGTCTATGACGTTTGATTTTAAGTCTGAGAAATCAGACTCTGAGATTTCATTGGCGATTGAATCGTCTGATTTTTCCCTTTGGTACAATACAGGCCTGGCCAAAAATTCTCTTTTTTCAATTTCTTCGAGGTTTTTGCTTATTTTACTTTCTGCAATGTTATTGAGCAAATTGAACTGAAATTCTGTTAGCTCCTTTGCTTCAATGAATTTTTGTTCAAGAGCCCCTTTGACTATTTCATCACCTTTCTGTGTTCTGACAATCAATGTTGACCAGCCGTCGTCAGATCCTATAGAACCTATTGAAATATCGGATGTTTCTGATGTCAGTTCAACACATATATTGCAGTTTTTCCTGATAATCCTTTTGGCTATTGATAAAGGTATCTTAACCGTTTGCCTAGTTTTTAATAATAAAAATACAAATCCCTTAGCTATCTGGAATTTTTCAATGTCATCCATTTTCAGGTCATACTCCTTCAAGAGATTTTCAAAGTATTTGTATGAAAAATTCTCCATGCAGAATAAGCCCAATTTAACATCAATAGGGCTATCGGTATAATGCTGTAATTTGGATGCAGCCATAATTTCACATGGTGTTCCAACCATGGCTATTCTATGTTCACTCATTTTTTTAGCTCCTATTGTATATTAACAATCTTTTTGAAATTCGCATAATCTTCGTCAGTCAGTTCAAAAGCATATTTTGTCAATGTTTCTTTCAGCTCCTTTCGGTCCTGTGATGTGGTTTCTTTCATGGTTGCGTTTTTTCCAAGGCTTTTCACATCACCCAGAACAAATATGCTTCCCCTCATAATTGATTCGCCAACATCATCGGTTACATCACCAAGTATGATGAGTCTGCCGCCCATCATGAGCAATCCTGTCATGAATCCGCTGTTTCCACCAATTATTACGGTTCCTCCTTTCATGATTTCCCCAGTTCTTGATCCGGTGTTTCCCTTCACCAGCACGGTTCCACCATAGATTCCCTGTCCTGCACCATCACCTGCAGTACCTTCAATAATCAGTTCCCCTTCGGTCATGTTATCTCCAGCAAACCAGCCGGCATTTCCGTTGATGTGTATCCTTGGTCCTTCAGCCATAGTCCCAACAAAATAACCTGCAGACCCATTGATCTGGATGTCAACATCCTCGATTAAGCCCGCACAGATATTGTGTCTGGATTCGGGATTTTCAATAATGAGTTTATCATGATTTGCAGCATGTTCCTTTATGGTACGATTCAATTCTTTCTCATCCATATCTCTTGCATCAATAACATATTCTTTCATAGACAAACCCCCTTAGATGGTATAGGCCCTTGTTTCGCCCGGATATATCTGCTCAATATGATTGGAATCTGTAACATCATGCAATGCCATCTCTTCTGATGCAACTGCAAAAATCTCATCAGTTTCAACCATTACCCCCGGTCTGAGACCAAGCTTATCCTTTGCAATGCCTATACCGTCAGGTGTTCCCACCAATATTGAAAAAGGACCATCCAAATCGATTACAGCCTGGTCCAAAGCTTCTTCCAGCTTATATCCCTGGTCAAGCTTATCGGCCATATAGTGAACAATGCACTCGGTATCGTTGAATGACTCGAAAGTGTGTCCTTTTCTTTCCAACGGATCTCTTATTTTCCAGTAATTGGTGATTTGTCCATTGTGGACTACGGTAATGTCCGGTATGATGTAGCTTTGATATGGGTGTGCATGATAACGGTCAACGCCACTTTCGGTTGCAAAACGGGTATGGCCTATTCCATGTGTCCCCATCCTGTTTTGAACGTCGAACCTTTCAGCAATGTCCTTTACCTTTCCGGTATCCTTAATCATTTCAAAGGAATGTGAACCGTTGATGACCCTTACATTTTCCAGTTCGTCTATTTCTCTAATACATGGTTTTAAAAGAGAATACTCATCCAATGCTATTTTGCATTTATATACGTCTGAGTCCCCTACAGACTCGATTAACTGTTCTTCAAAAATAGGACTTATCTGATTTAACAGTGATTTCAAATTGTCTAGTGTACCTCTTCTTCTTTTCACTTCAATGTTTAACTGATAATAATTTTCAGGAAAATCCAAACTGCCGTAGATTGCATAACCTGCTGAATCCGGACCTCTGTGCTGTAGAGATTCAAGCATTGATGTTAATGCCTCGCCGACAGGGTGAGTTTTTTTATCTTTATATATAACTCCTGCTATTCCACACATTTTTCTACCTCCAAACAAATCGGGAATACGCACATTTTAAGTTAGTCAAAACAAATTTCAATCAACAACTCGATTGATCTTTTCATATGCCTTTATAAATATTCAAAATTACCATATGCCTTTTAATAGTAATAATCGTGAAATTTTGATTCTAAATTTATCATATGCCTTAATAAATAACAATAATTCAAAAATTACACCATATGCCCATATGTTGCCAAAAATCCTCATTTTTTAATTTATACAACCTCCCAAAAAATTTAAATGGATTGGCAGTCAAAACCGCCAATATACGAATAAATTATACGTTCAAGTACTCATCCCTTTCATAATCGAAGACCTGAACTCTGTAGGAATCCCATTCAGCTCTTTTGATATTGTAGAACTGATTGAATACTTTTTCACCAAGAGCGTTTTGGATGACTTCATCCTCTTCTAATGAATGGTATGCTTCCCATAGGCTTGTCGGCAAGTTGCCAATTCCTCTTTCTGCAATCTCATCTTCAGAAAGTGCGAACAGGTTTTCTTCAGTCGGTTCGCCAGGGTCAATCTTATTGTCCATACCGTCCAAACCAGCTTCAAGCAATACAGCAAATGCGAGGTATGGGTTACATGATGGGTCAGCTGATCTGCATTCGATTCTTGTACCTAATCCGCGAGATGCAGGAATTCTTAACAAAGTTGACCTGTTTTTGAAACCGTAAGCAATGTAACATGGTGCTTCATAACCCGGCACCAGACGTTTATATGAGTTAACAGTTGGAGATAAAATTGCTGATAGAGCCGGTGCATGTTTAAGTAATCCTCCAATGAAGTATAACGCCTCCTGTGATATTTGAGTTTCGGTATCAGGGTCATAGAAAATGTTTTTGCCGTCTTTGAATAGACTTTGATTACAGTGCATTCCGCTACCGTTAATTCCGAGGAAAGGTTTTGGCATGAATGTTGCTTTAAATCCTAAGTTGTTAACTACAGCTTTGACTGCTTCTTTGAATGTAATTACAGCATCAGCTGTTTTTAAAGCGTCAGCATATTTGAAATCGACTTCATGTTGACCTGCTGCCACTTCGTGGTGGCTTACTTCCACATTGAAATCCAGTTTTTCTAAACCTAATACGATTTCCCTTCTGATGTCAGTACCCTGGTCTAGCGGTTCAACGTCAAAGTATTCAGCTTCATCTGCAGGAACGTAGTTTCCATTTTCATCTTTTGTTATGATAAAGAATTCAGGTTCCGGACCCATATTGAACTGGTATCCTCTTTTTTCTGCTAACTGCAGGGATTTTTTAAGTACGCCTCTTGGATCTCCGTCATAAGGTTTTCCTTCTGTAGTGAAGATATCACATATGAATCTGCTGGTACCCTGTACTTCAGGCCTCCATGGGATTGTTGAAAAGGTGTCGATGTCTGGTTTTGCGAGTAAATCACTATCATTGATTGAAGCTAATCCTGCAATTGAGGATCCGTCAAACAATAATCCGTCATTTACAATGTCTTCAACATCACTGGCTTTTTTAAGAGGCACTGCCATACTTTTTGGTAAACCATGAATGTCTGAAAGTTCTAATTTCAAAAATTTTATATCGTTTGCTTCGATTGTTTTAATTATTTGGTCTAATTTATCATCTTTTGCTGACATTTTTTCACATCATTTTTTTAGTATATCTCCATTTAGTTGAATTATATGGAAAGCAAAAATCTTTTGACTAAATGAATTTAATATAAATATTTCATCGGAAGGAACATTCCTTCCGACTAATAATATATTGCTATTAATATATAAATGTTTTGTAAAACCAAAAAATTCCCCCCGAAAAAAATAATACAATCCGTCGGCATTATTGCCTATACGAATTTAAAAAAAAGAAAAAAAAGAAAGCAATTGCTATTGCAATCACTTTTTAACTTTTGCAGTTTTTTTAGCAGTTGTTTTCAAGTATTGTGCCTGATATTTTACTTTTTTGCCAACTTTAAGCTTTTTAAGCACCTTGGATTTAACGGTTACCTTTGCAACACCATTTTTATTGGCAGTACCTGTAAATTTCTTGCCGTTGAATGTGAAAGTAACCTTTTTGCCGGCACCTGCCTTGCTGTTGATTTTCAATGTAGCCTGCAAAACAAGTTTTTTAGCGGATTTTTTAACTTTTACGGTCTTTAAAACTAAGGAAACAGTATCCTTAGGAGCAGGAGCTTTAACATCAACAGTGAAAGAACTTGAATAGAACTTTAAGTTTTCGTCAAGCCCTACTTTTATTACGTGCTGACCAACAGACAAACCTGAAATGCTTTCACTCAAGCCGCCAAATATCAATGAAACAGCCTTAATAGGCTTTTCATCAATATAGATATATACCATGGAATTAGATTTAGGTCCATTAACTTTGACAACAACGCTGTTTCCGGAAACGATTTGAGTTGAACTTATTGATGATGAGAAACCCGCAGTATTCTCACAAACCTCAATATTAGGATAACGTACATAGTTTTTGCCATTTACTGTCATGTTCAGATAATATTGATGTTCACCCTTCGCCAATCCGCTAATCTGGATTTTAGCCTTACCGTCAACAAGGGTAACTGTGGCAACGGTACTTCCCACGGTTCCATTAAAATTGTATAGAGTTGCGGTACCTGAACTTCCAAGACCTCCATCAATGAAAACATATGCAGTTTCACCGACTGCAACATCATTTGCAAGAACGGCAGGAGAAAATGTGAATTCAGATTTTTGACTAAAAGTATATGGACTGGAAACACCATTTTTCAGGTAACTAAGCAAAACAGTATGATTGCCTGTTTTGAGATTGTCGGGCAAATCCAGAAATTGAGAATATATTTGGGCATACTCGCTTCCGGAGTCAAACATCTCATTATAATATTGGACATTGTCGATTGAAATGGAAACCGTACCATTTACGCCATCTTCATCATAAACCTGAGCTAGACCTGAAAAAGCTGAATATTGATTGGTTTCTATCTCATCAAGAATATACAGATTCACGTCTCCCCCCTCAAAATCTTTATCTCCAGAGATTATCTCCTCATCTACAGACGATTCAACGATTTGTACATCATTTGAATCATCGGCTGCCAGTGAATCATCAGATGCAACATCATCTGCAGCGCTGACAGCTCCAATTGCTAAAATAGCCAGCATTAAACTAACTATAACCAAATATTTCATCTTCATATAAACCACTTCTAATTAAATAATATTCTAAATGAATATAATATTTGATTTAATAATAATGTTATTTATAAATTATTATTTTATTTCAAAAACATGAATTAAAAATAGCATAATGAAAACTTAAGTGAATTTTGTTTAAATTTTTATCTAGGTACAGATATTGATATTATGCATTTTACAAAAAAAAGATTATGAAAAAGAATTTTCTAAAAAAAAGTAGGAGAATAGGGATTGCAAATTTAATACAAACTGGAATTGTCAACAATTAGGCTTTTCTCTTTAATATTGCTGATTACCTGACTTTTATATCTGATTCCAATGGCTATTAAACTATCATCATTATTCTTTGGAAGAAAAGTAATTGAATGCCTGTTTAAAATAATCCACTGCATATCATCAAAGTTCAAGGTGAACTGTTCATCTCCAATATGCATTTCCACATGATCCTCTTCAATGATTAGCTTTTTATCCGAATTATTATTTTTAAGCTTTGAAATCCTTCTATTGATTAGAACAATATAGATTATCCCTAAAAAAAGCGCAATCGAAAATATGGCAATCACAAACAGATATGGAGCATAGCTTTGATTGAGCAGATAAAGTATTGAAAAGATTGCAAGAAAAACCACAGAAATTCCGGTAAGAAGAATTGCCTGCCTGTTCAATCCCCTTATCTTTTGGGCCGGATTTTTCACAAGTTTTGAATAATTAGACATTACGGCCAAAACTTCGCCATAATAATCATTGGATTCGATTTTATCAATTTTTATTTCCATGATAGTATTTTGATTAGGGGATGTATAAACTTATGCTTTAAGAAATGTCCTTTCAGTTGGAGCTTCTCCAAGTGTTTCCGCATTTGGCGCAGCGTATGAAATTGGTCGGCGCCTCATCGGCTGACCTTGTCTGAACTGTCCACCAGTAGCCCTTGGTTCCCCCGCACTTGTAGCAGGTTATTGTGGTTGTAGGCAGGGCCACATTGTTGTTGTCTGTAACTATCACTTCAGCCGGAGGCTTGGTTTCGCCCTCCATGGTATACTGCTCCTCAATATCGTCATGAGTCATGGTTTTTTCATAGCCGCATCTACATTTAATCTTGCCTCTTTTAGGCATTAACATCTTACCGCAATCAGGACAGAATTCCATATTATTAAACACCATTAAAAATTCGTAAGTATTAGTTTAATCAAACCCACATATAAAATTATCTGCAGGACAGTATCAGCACAATTATGGACATTATGATGAAGATCTTTTTTGCCTTAAGGACTATTCCGCCAATCCTGATTGCCCCGAAACAGCTCATGTCAAACACCATAGGCATCAGATATACCAGAAACAGGTAAAATATTACTATGCAGACAATAGTCAGAATAATCTTTTGATAGTTATCTTCAATTAGCTTCTCCTCACATGCCCTGTTTACACCGAAGTATGCAAAAACAAGCATTCCAAAAAGCACTCCAAGATAGGCAATATTGTCAATTTTGACGGTTGACAGGACAAAGACCACCATGAAGGTTATTGCAACCGCAATTGCAAAATGCATTATCATCAGTTTTGAAAATTCAAGATAGTTCACTTACTCACTACCATATAACTTTTTATCTTTTCGATATAGCAAATAGTTGAAAATCAGCATTATAGCCGCAAAAATAATCAGATAAATTGGAGTGTTTAAAATCAAATCAAATCTTGCTCCGTTGACTATGAAAGTAAGGTAATCATTTATTGAAAAGACATTTCCAAATATCAGCGGGGTGAAAATAAGGAATATCAAGTCAAATACGACTATCAGAGCAATGACAAGAAGAAATCTGTCACGGTTATTTTTCAAATCCCCGGATTCGATTAGTATGTCCACACCGAAAATGACAAGGAAATACAGACCGAAGATATTTGCAATGTGCATTACATCTGTCATATTAAAAGTTTTTAGAAAGTAACATGCAACGAATGTGATTATGGATGCAGTT
Source organism: Methanobrevibacter sp. (assembly GCF_045120835.1). Taxonomy (GTDB): domain Archaea; phylum Methanobacteriota; class Methanobacteria; order Methanobacteriales; family Methanobacteriaceae; genus Methanocatella. The sequence goes on along the minus strand of NZ_JBGVFE010000075.1, from coordinate 7,842 downwards.
ACAAAATTCACTATAAGCACTCTTGAAAATTTACTGTCAAACATCAATAATATATTTGTATCTCAAGATATAAAAAAGTTTTAAAAAAAAAGTTTTTTGTGGAAGGATTAGCCCTCCACCATTATCAGCTTACCCGTCGCAGGATCCTTATATACCTTACCCATTTCGGTATAACCTTGGCCGGATGAGTTTGATGTATCCGGAGTCTCGTTCAGCTGCTGTCCCTGGTCAACTTCAGTCATTTTCTGCTGCTGCATCTGTTCTTGAACGTTATTGTCAGGATCAATCATTGCCTGCATGTTCCAGCTTATGATATCAAAAACCAAAAAGCCAACTGCAATAACCAGCATCGCATCTACAAGGTTAGATGTACCAGCCATTGGGTCTTCTTCCACTCTTTTAGACCTGCGTCTACCCTGTTTTCTTACCATAAAATCACTATCTATTCATTTTATCAAGAACTGCATCAATCAAGGCATCCAAATCGGACAGGTATCTGTCATACCATCCGGATCTTATTTTACCTATGACATAACATAAAGCACCAGAACCGATACCTACAATAGTAGTGTTGAATGCAACTGTAAGGGATGATGCCAACGTATTGATGTCTCCTGCACCCAATGCAGCAAGACCAGGACCCATAGGAATCAAAGTACCCATTAATCCCAATGTCGGTCCGATACGAGTAATGATATCGGTTTTCTGCAGATTGTTCATTGTCTTTTCTTCTTCAAATTCGAATAGCTTACGTGCAAGAGCTTCCCTTGAGGAATCTCCCAGTTCACTTGAAGAAGCAATTTCAGCCAATACTTTCTTTTGGGATTTTGGAATTTTGGCATTGTCGATTATATTTTTCAAGCTTTCTACAGATTCGGCCCTATTGATTTCATAAATCAAATCCCTGATTGTTCCAACAGGAACCTTACGTCTTGAAGTATACTCTGCAATGGCTCCCCCTAATGTAATAATGGAAATGATAACAATTATCAGCAGTATAATCAATACTGGAATTGTCAGACTCTGTGATATCACATCAAGAGAACCTGTTATAAATTCTCCACCCGGTATATTTAAAACCATATTTCTTCACCTATTCTAAAATACTTCTACCTCTTTTAGTTAAGAGAATACCTCCGAACAGCAGAATAGCAAATGCTACAACTATCATCAGTATGTCTTGAGGAGAACCCATTGTAATCGGAGTTGTAGTTTTTGACAAAACTCCTGCAATATTTGGTATCACAATCGCTGAAAGCAGGAAATACGCACCTAGCAAAAGCATGAAATTACCCAGAACAATAGGATAAGGTCTGTTGATTACTTTCACTATAGTATTTGAAGCCAGATAGGTCACTATCATGACAGCCACAAGCGCCGCTGCAGCATACCAACTCAAATCAAGGGATGTGACCCCAATTGTTGGCGCAACAATCAGGACACTTGCAATAATTGAACCAAAACAGCAAGGACAAGGAGCAATAATAGCTAGAGAAGTCGCAGTAGATGTATTCTTATCATGTATCTTCCATTCTCTAATAGTAAATAAACCTGCAATAATCATGATTGAAGCCATGATGATGTAGAATATTGTATTGTAGCTGTATATTGCCTGAACCAATTGCTCTGAGTAAAGAGAGGCAATAGCAGAAATAAGAACAACACCCCCACCATAAGCTATACAGATTACGGCAAATAATTTTTTAGACAAATTGGCCAGTCCTGAAGCCAGTCCGATTTTTATACCGAAAACCAGAACTGATGCAAAGATTCCAACCTGCCACAAAACACTCATCATATCCATAGTAAATTCTCCATTTTAAAATTAAAATAAATTAATTACAATTTAATATTTATCAATAGAATATATAAAATTTTATTCCATTTCGATGTGTATAGTGAATACCATCAATATGAAATCTATAACTTATCATTAAAAAGCTTTTATATTAAAAAAAATAGAAAAAAATATTTCACGAATGTGAAATATTATTGATTATCGCTTTCTATATCCAACACCAAATATTACAGTCACCATCACAATAGCAATCAATGTATACAAAATATTTAACGGACTTCCCCTGTGAGGATCTTCATTAAATTCTTTTGAGGCATTGACGTCTTTTGATACCATTCTGGCCTTGATTACAGATGAGTTATCCTTGCTTTGATTTTTCTTTGAGACATTTGTATTGTTCATTGAGGAATTTGTAATTTCCAGATGTCTTTGAGGAACAACCGGAGGCTCATGGGTCCTGTGACCCGCAGAGTGACATATTCCCATATCCCAAGCCAAATCGTCACCAACTCTTTTCGCATCCTTAGAGACGCTCAACTGTGAATCATCATATTCCAGAGCATATGAATTGTAGTCCGTATGTTCAGTGTTAGTATATATGAAATAGATTACTAAATCCTTCTTGGATAAGTCATCTGTAGAGATCAGATGTTTTTTGCTGAATTTAGGTCCAAGAGCCTTCAAGATTCCCTTAAGAACCCCGTCAGTACTTTGACCGTCAAGCTCAACATAGCCTGCAGATGTCATAACATATAAATATGAATAATCCTTGGAAACATCAATACCTTGTGATTTGAAGTATCTTAAAGCTTTACTAACTGCATCAATACCAATCTGTTCCATTTGACTTGAAGCCAGCTGTTCTTGATTACTTTCACTTTCAAGGTCTAATCCACCATTAGATTTATTCACCACACCAACAGCGAAGGACGCCTTTTTACCTGAAGCATTAGTACTTTTACAAATAAATGCATCATCATCGAAATCTCTTGAAACGCCTAATGCATTAACAAGAGGCAAATCTAAATCATTTTGAGGATAATTATTTGAAGCCTGAATCATAACATGCTCACTTTCAAGTCCAGCTGAAACAATGTCTTGAATTGAAGCAAGCCTTGTATCTTCAACAATACTATCAACCGAGGATGTCAAGCTCTCTAAACTATCCAAACAATCAACAATAATTTCCGGACTTGTATTACCATAACATAAAGGAGCAGTTAAGTCATTATTATCAAATGCAATTGTAAGAGATTCATCATTTACTATTGAATCACAAACAGATAATGTTAAAAGATTATCCTTATTATATCCACAAGAAGAATCATCTATCTCACATAAATCCCTTTCTATGTTTAGATTATTAATTTTAAATGAATCTGTGTTTAAATCGATTCCACTTTCAAGACAAAGGCAATCCTCATGCGATGAATAAACACCAAAGGAGTCTTGATCGTTATTACCATAACCGGAAACACTGATGGAGTCATAATCTTCTACGATTTCACCACCACTGCAACTGGAAACAATAATATCCTCACTTTCAGAGACACTCAACTCCTCTAAGCATTCCTCATCAGCAACTGCGATTTGCTCGTCGACCTGATTTATGGACAATGCGGTTTCCTCAACCAATGCACAATCATCGCTTGCTGAGACAACGCTCATTAAACATAGTGTTAAAATTAATAAAAAAAGCATAGTTAGACTATGTTTTTTCATAAATTCTCCTTACTAAGGATATAAGTCAATTGCTAAATTATACCCACTTTAGATTTACAGCAACACATTTTTAGCTATTTTTTATATAAAAAATATAAAAACACATTACTAGTTAATATTATAGAATTTATTTATAAAAAAACTTACTATTTGACTGGAAAGTTTTAAGGTTATGAAAATAAATATAATATATATCAATTTTAATGAGGCAAAAAATGTTTTGGAATGAAGAAATCGAAACAATGTCAAGAGATGATCTTGAAGAATTACAATTAAAAAAGCTTCAGTCCACTGTCAAAAGAGCTTTCGATAAGATACCCTATTATCATAAAAAATACAGTGAAGCTGAAGTTTTTCCAGAAGATATTGAAACTTTAAAGGACATCGAGAAATTACCGTTTATAACAAAAGATGACTTAAGGGAAAGCTATCCCTTCGGACTGTTTGCAGTTGACATAAAAAAAATCAAGGAACTGCACTCCTCTTCAGGTACAACCGGAAAGCCTGTTGTTTCAGGCTATACAGAAAAGGACCTGGATACCTGGGCTGAAACCATTGCCCGTGGACTTAGCATGATGGGCATCGGTGAAGAGGACATTCTGCAGAATACTCACGGATACGGAATGTTTACCGGAGGATTTGGAGTTCACTACGGTTCACACAAGGTCGGTGCGGCAATCATTCCGATTTCAACCGGCCAGACCAGAAGACAAATCGAAATCATGAGCGACTTTGGAACAACCGGCCTGATTTTTACCCCATCATACGGAATTCATTTGGGTGAAGTTGCCATTGAAGATGGAATTGACCCTAAAGAGCTTGGAATCAAGGCAATAGGTTTTGGAGCTGAAATGTGGACTGAAGAAATCAGACAAAAGGTTGAGGATATTTTCGGATGCAAAGCCTATAATATTTACGGTTTGACCGAACTTATGGGTCCCGGCGTAGGTGTCGAATGTGGCGAACAGAGCGGTCTTCACATTGCAGAAGACATCTACTATCCAGAAATTATTGACCCGAATACCGGAAAAACATTAGGGGAAAACACTCCCGGAGAGTTAGTATTGACTAACCTGGAAAGGGAAGGAATGCCAGTCATCAGATTTAGAACCAAAGACCTGACCAAACTTACCTATGAAAAATGCGGATGCGGAAGGACACATGCAAGAATGAGCAGAATAACCGGAAGATCAGATGACATGATTAAGGTAAAAGGCGTAGCTATTTTCCCATCACAGATTGAAAAGGCATTGCTTAAGGCAGGCGATGTGGAGCCTCATTATATGATTATAGTTACAAGGCCGGGCACACTGGATGAAATTGAAGTTCAGGTTGAAGCGTCACAGGATATTTTCTTTGATGGCGTAAAAGAGATGATGAAAGTCCAGCAGAAAATCGGAAAATCAATTGAAAATGAAACCGGTATCAGAGTTAAAGTGACCCTTGTTGAACCTAAAACCCTTCCAAGATTTGAAGGCAAGGCAAAAAGGGTGCGTGACGAGAGGAATTTACATTAGGTGATATTTATGAAAATCAAACAGTTATCAATATTTTTACAGAACAGAATGGGCAGCTTATCCAAACCTCTAGAAGTATTGAGCGATGCTGACGTTAACATCAGGGCAATGTGCATGGCAGACACTTCCGAATTCGGTATCTTAAGGCTTGTTGTGGATGACCCGGAAAAAGGAAAAGAGGCATTAGAGGAAAACAGCTTTTTAGTAAAAATCACCGACATCATCGGTGTTGAAATGAACGATACTCCAGGAGGCCTAACAAGTGTATTAAAAATCATTAAAGATAATGGCATTGATCTGGAATATCTTTATGCATTTACACATGAAAAAGAAGGCAAAGCCATTTTGCTTTTACATGCCGACGACATCGATAAGCTGATTAAATCATTGACCGACAACAATATAGTTATCGTTCCTTCCAAAGAAGTCTACAACCTGTAACTTCTTTGATTTTCTTTTTTTATTCCAAATCATTTTTCTTTTTTAATATTTCAATATCCTCTTCCAACTTTTCTATTTTATCGCCGTATTCATCCAAGGTATTTTCAAGCTCATTGATTCTCAGCTCTTCATAGTTAATTTCATTTCCGCTTTTAACTTCTTTGATAATCATTATAAATAGAATCATTCCAAAAACGGATCCGAACAACATCAGAAGATAGATATTGTGGATATATGGAATTGAAATATTTTCAGGAGACAACAGAATAATCAGAAACATTTCAAAGCCGACATATAAAAACATCAACACTACAGAAGACATTCCTCTGAGGAATCTCTTATCTCTGAAATGATATATCAGACTTCCAAAGACTCCGGCAAGCACTGTGGCCAAAGAACATGGAAATGCAGTCGGTCCTCCCATAGAATATCTGAATATCCCTGATATTATCGCACATGGTATTCCTACAAATGGCCCTCCAATCAAACTTCCAATCATGACTACAAGATTTCTCACATTTGCAAATGCTTCATTGACAGGAATTGTATAAACAGACGCAAGACATCCCAGAATGGTAAATACAATCACGCCATAAATCAAACCCTTTTTTGAAACCTTTTTGTTGATTAGATCCTTAAAGACCTTCGGTTTGGAAGCAAGAATCAAAACAATCAGCAATACTGATAAAACCTTAAACATATCCAGGTAAGGATCGATGACCGCATCCGTATTTGTAGTCTTGTTGAAATATGAAATAATTATGCTCAATAGCCCAATGATAACCAGATAACCTATTTCATAAATGGAACTATCCCCCAGATTTCTAAATTGGGGCAGTCTGGTCGAAATGAATCCGAAAATTATAATGGCCGAACCCATAGTAAAGACATTGTTCAAAAAATTCAAGGAAATATGAAACGTGGAAGCATAGAAATAATATTTAATTAATGCCGCATAAAAAACGATATTTGATATCAGCAATAATAGAAAGATCAAAAGCAATCCTATATTCTTATAATTAAACCTGTTCTTTTTAATATTGCGCATAATATCCCAAATTAAAAAAAGAGGAATTTATTATTTTTCAATAACAAATCCATGATTCTGAGCCTTGGTTACAAAGACTGTACCTTTGTCCCCAAGCAGTTCCTTGGTTTTCTCAACAATGAATTCATTTGACTCATCAAAAAATGTATACAATACGGGTCCGAATGAAGAAATTCCAACACCGTATGCACCCAATTCTTCAATTGCCTGCATTGTTGGAAGATAACTGTCATCAAGAGAGTGTTCAAGCTTATTGAAACCCACTTTTTGAAGTTCGCTTACTGCCCATCCAAAGTTCTTGATGTCCTTTTCAAGCATGAAAGGAATGAGATTCATTAAAATCAAGTGAGATACCTGTTCAACTTCCTCTTTTGGAATAGGGCAATATGTCTGGAAGACATCCACCTCATCGTCCCCCTCCATGTGCTTTTCTATTTCGGGAATGGCTATAAGGATATTCCATTCTTCTGGAAAGTCATATCTTGCAATCAGTGTTGCAGGCTTTGCCTTGGATGCACCTGAAGGCAGGAACAATGGCTTATCCTCTTTGCTGTGTCCACCATCGACAATGAATCCTCCCAAATCATGGGTGTAGGTTCCAATACCTGAGGTTCCCCCTCTACCGACAATGCTGCTCAATTCACGGCTTTCCACTTCAATTCCCATTGTTTCGGTAATCAAGTGAGCGGTTGAAACTGCAATTTGGGTTCCGCTTCCAAATCCTGAATGCGGAGGGTATGTCTGATGAACGATAAACTTAAAACCAGCATCAATATCAAAGTATTCAATTGTCTTTTGAGCCGCATCCGGAATCTTTTCTCTGCATTCCTCAATGGCTTCTTCATCTGTTATGTTGTCAAGGAATTCAAGTTCTATTCCAGTTTCGATTTGCTCAACTTCCAATATAAATTGTGGGTCGGCCAATGCCAAACCAATACCCCCATCGACTCTCCTATATGACCCATTCAAGTCTATAAGAGACATGTGTATTCTTGAAGGTGCTTTAATAATCATTTTTTCACATCCATATTTAACTATCTTTTAAATATTCTATTTTTTATCTAATATGTGAAAGAATACTCCGACCTCTGTAGGTTGGAGATGAATTTCACAAAAAATGAAAGCTTTTTTTTTAAAGATTAGTTTTCAAATGCTCTCTCACTTTGTTTATATATGTATTATATTCATATATAATTTTTGTAGTGTTACTAATTTAAATCCTTTATAAAGATGGGGTTTTTTTATAGATTTAATGTTAGGTGTGTGTTTTTTATGTCTGATGTTTTGACTTGTAAGTGTCGTATTAATCCTAATTG
>NZ_JBGVFE010000074.1:0-6179 GCF_045120835.1 Methanobrevibacter sp. | reverse complement strand
TTTCAATACCTTGAATGTGGCCTTGCCCTTATTGTTTGTTTTTGCGAAGTTTTTCTTCCTGTCGGATTTTGATTTTTTACTTGATTTCTTCTTGGACTGTTTTGCAATCTTTTTGACCATCAATCTGACCTTAGCGTTTTTGATTGGTTTTCCTGCATTGTCCTTTAGTGTTATTGTGAACTTCTTGGTCTTTTTGTCTGCCCTGTAGGTTTTCTTTTTGGCGGTTATCTTCAAATCTGCCTTCCTGACTGTGAGCTTGGCACTGGCAGAAGATCCAAGATAGTTGGCGTTTCCTTCAAAGGTAATCTTTACATCATAGGTTTTAGGAGCCAAGCCAACGGTTGAAACTTTTACCTGGCCATCGATGATGGTAGCAAATGTTTTGGCGCCGTTAAAGTCAACGGCTACATCAGCTCCAGATACAGGATTGCCTTTGGCGTCTTTCAATGTAATTGTCAAGTCCTCATTTATGTTATAGGTTGCAGTGACTGCATCTGCGGACAATACGGTGCTGGCTTTTTTAACCTTGACGAGTATAGTGTCATTTACACCGGAATAATTTTCACTTTCATGAGTCACATTGACAATGTAGCCATTTTCATTTGCAGCCAAACCGCTGAAGGTAACGTTTCTGGCCTCACCTGCAACAAGAGTCACATTTTTGGCCATACCTGCCACTTTCACAATATATTCTCCACTGACATCAGACCTGACAGTGACGACAACCTCATCCGGATAGGTCACATCACTGGCCGCCACTTCAATCTTTGGTGCTTTCTTGGTGACTTTCAGGGTGATGTTTTTTGCTGCGGTTTGTTCTAATCCCGGATATGTTGCAACAATCCTGGCCACATAACTGCCCACTTCCAAATCAAGAGCCAAATCATCATTGCTTAAACAATGATATCTCCTGATTTCAACATCCTTTTCTTGAACAACAACATCATAGTCAATTAAACCTATCAAATCATTTTTTTGATTCCTTAATTTGATGGGCAAGGTTTTGCCGGAGCCATACTCGGCAGTGAAATTATCCACATCCCAGAAAAGAAGCATATTTTCGGTTTTATAATAATCGTCATCACTCTGAGCGATGCAGTTCAGCCTATAACCCTTCATCATGGCATTGCCATAATATTGTGCAGAATTTCCACTGAAGGTACAGTTAACAGCAGAGCCCTCATAAATGGCACCTCCCTCATAAGTTGCAGTATTATCAATGAATGTACAGTTAATAGCAGAGCCCCTAAAAATGGCACCACCCGCACCCAAATCTGCAGTATTTCCAACAAAAGTACAGTCACGGGCAGATCCCTCATAAATGGCACCTCCCATCAATCCAGTATTATTAATGAAGGTACAGTTTACAGCAGACCCTCCGTAAATAGCCCCACCCTCTTCCAGAAAGAAGGCGTTTTTAAAGGTTATATTTTTAAATACCACATTGCCTCCTGCAACATAGAAAATGCGGGCATCCTTATTACCATCTATAATGTGACCGTTTCCGTTAACGATTAAATCACGGCTGATTACGATTCCGCTTTCCAAATCCTCTTCATAGGCCCAACGATAGTCTCCGGTTAAATTGATTTCACTTTCGTTATTGTCGTTGATTGCATCGTTCAGCTGTTGAAATGACAGCCAATTTGAAGTTAAAATTTCATCACTTTGAGGTAAAGCAAGCTCTGCTTTATCGTCCATACAGACTACCTCATCCGCCGGCTGATTGATTTCCAAACTATTTTCACTGTAAATTTCCGTATCGTTTGCCTCACCTGCACATACGCTTGCCATTGCAAACAGACAGACAAGCAGGCAGATGAGCATGAATATCCTCTTGAACCTCATATTAATTTCACCAAAATCTAGTTTAACTGAATAGTATTCTATTTGAATTATTATATAACATTTCCCAAATTCGCCATTCCATGGAGTTTACACAAAATATAAAAAAAATGCAAGCAACTGCCGAAGCAATTACTTGATTACGATTTTAACAGTCCAAGTTGCCTTGTTGTAGTACTGATTGGCTGAAAATTAAATTTTAGCCTTGTATTTGCCTTTTTTATTTTTATTGATTTTGAATGTGGCTTTTCCTTTCTTGTTTGTTTTTTGTCTTTTTGATTAATTTTTTAGCAGTTAAGCTTAGTTTTGCATTTTTGACAGTTTTCCATTCTCATCATTTAAAGTAATGATGAATTTCTTGTTTTTTGCTTTTGCAAGTTAATATGGAATCAAATATGGCTAATTTGCCACAAAAATTATCAACTAATCCAATTTGTCAACTATCTCATCACCCATGCTGGTAAGGCGATATAATCGTCCTTTTCTAGCTTCCTCATTAATACATTCAGCAACTCCAGACTCTTTAAGATCCCTTAAAACCTTTGAGACATGATTTTTTCTAATACCCGTATCTTTTGCGATTTGGGTTGGAATCTTCACTTGGCCTTTCAATGCTTTCACGGCCTTAACGCGGTAAGAGCTGATATTCACATAAGCGTAGGTTTTTAATGTTTCATCATCCATAGTAAAATCTCCATCTTATTCACATTATATTAACTTTATGATAATATATAAACTTAACCTATTGAAAAAAAATAGGACAGCAACGCCAACCATACCTTTTTTCAAGGATGATCCAATGGCTCCGCCAATACCACGAGCATTGCATCTCCAGCATCATTGAACAACTGAAAAATACAAGATGAAAAAAAGATTTAAGAAGGATTAGGGCAAAGTCAGCGTTTTAACCTCAATAAAAAAAAGGATTATTCATCAATTGAAAAATCGACTATTGAGTCGCTTTGAGATGTATCCTTAATCCTTAAGGATTTTTCAACATCCATTGCCAATGCATCGCAGTCTGCCTTGATGGCGTCAAGATGCATCAGGATCCTTTCCTTTTCCTGGTTGATTTTTTTGATGTTTGTGTATGGATAGATGCATTCCTTGAACATTCCATAGTCAATGGTAGTGTATGGATAGTCATTCAGCTGCCTGCAGACCTCACATAGAATGCTGTAGAGAAACCTGTTCATCTCCACTTTGACCTGCTCCCGTATCATCTTGTCTGAGTCAAGATTCCTCTTCATCAGTTTGACCACTTCATTTTTTGCAAAGGGCAATTTTTCCGGAGTTCCGTTTTCATTATCGAATTTTTTCTCTTCAGACATAACTTGTACCTCTTGGTTTGATGGTTGAGACAAATATGCAACTTTAAAAAAAATAGCGACTGCATCTTGCCTAATACTAAATATGTTTTAACTTGTATATAAAGGTATTGTTTAAAATGAAATAATGATAATTTATTCTAATACTTTTCACTTCAAAACATAAAATAAATAATCGAATAGATGATAATTATGATACTTATGAATTTTAAAATAACTCTTCAATCAGAATGGCAAAAATCATGTGACAATATATTTTAAACCAACATGATTTCAATATGCATTAACTTAAAAAATAATATGGAATGAGTTAAGTGAAATCAGTAATTCTCACCAATCCATCCCTGATTGATGTCCGGATATCCGCATTCCTCGCAGTAGCCGTCATAGTACGGTGCCCCGCATGAGGGACATTCACAATATGCTGGGTAATTGTATTGGTTAGCTGTGCTTCTATTTTGATTTGAAACATTCCTTTTAGTGGTGCCGCCATTTGAACTGCTATCACTGGAGCAGCATGCCGCAACAACAATCAGGAACAATATTGCAACTGCAATTGCTCCAACCATAGGTTCACCTCCTTAAAACATGCTATTTTATATTCTATTTAAATTATGTGTAAAACAGATATTTAAAATGTACATATATTCCGATGCGAAATTAAGATGGAATGAAAAAAAGTGCAAAACCTCTTTGGGGACCCAGACCGAGCTACCACTAAATTACTTTTAGCCTTGATTATTTTCATAGATGCCTTTAAAACTAGCTAAAATATTAAGCATATATTATAGAAAATGAATAAAATATTAAAAACAGTTGGATTGCTGACGGCCAATCTAAAAAAAAGTAAAATGGTGAAGCAAATTACTTGACAGTTATTTTAACTTTTTTCACCACACCATTGTAGAATCGATTTCCCTTATAGGTTGCTGTTGCCTTGTATGTTCCTTTTCTGGTAAGTTTTTTGATTTTGAAGGTTGCCTTGCCTTTGGCATTGGTTTTCGCCTTGTAGGTCTTTTTACCTATTTTGAGAGTAACTTGAGCTCTTTCAATTCCTTTTCCAACATTGCTCTTTAAGACAATACCATACCTTTTGACTTTTTCGGATTGCCTGAATGTTTTCCTTTTGGCATTTAACTTTGGAGTTGCCTTTTTGATGACGATCCTGACATTGCAGGATGATGAAAGGTAGTTATTGTTTCCCGCAAAAGCGATTTTAGCAGCATAGGTTTTGGGAGCCAGACCTGCAGTTGAAAGCTTTATTTGACCCTTTTCATCGGTTGTGAATATTTTGTGGCCATTCAAATCAACCGATACGCCAACGCCAGGCACAATATATCCGTTGCAGTCCTTCAATGTGATGACCAGATTCCTATTTACGTTATAGGTCGCAGTTATTGCAGCTGCAATAAGTTCTGTTTCTGCCCTATTGATTATTATGGTGGCATTGGCGACGGTCACATTATCCAATCCATCATATGATGCGCCCACATTATAATCGCCACAATTATCAAATGCATATCTTGCCCACCATATTCCATCGCCGGCATAATTTGCAGCGATTGAATTGCCGTTTTGGAGGATGAACTGCAGTTTATTGCGCAGGACCTCGCCATAAATGTTGGATTTTGCGGTGATGTTGACTATCCTGTTTTTAGTTGTCTGGGATGTGACATTGACATAGAATTTCATGTCTGAAATTATCCTTTCGGAGTGTGTGTAGTATGAATCGGAATCATGGTAAATGCCGATTAGATAGTTTTCACGGGGATTTATATCTAAAACTACCTTGCCGTCAGCGTCTGTGACTTTAACATCCTTTAAAACAACGACATCATCGACAATGACTCCAACAGCAATATTTTGACCGGATTCACCATCAGACATGCGGTACCTGCCCTCATCAGTGTTCATCACACCATCCTCACCCCAATAAGTCACATTTGTAAAGCTGACACTTTCAAGTGAATAGATGGCATTTAACAGGTTATTACATCCTTTAAAAGTAATTGTAATCTTATTTTCATTTATATTTACATCCAAAGCCTTTGAATCCGCCCTATTTTTTAATAAAATAGAATTGGCGATTCTTTTATCTGTTGAAGAACTATTGAAATAAATTGCAGAGCCGTTGGATGCGTCATTTCCGGTGAAGCGACAATATGCAACATCGCCTTCAACATTGGAATAAATGGCCCCTCCACAGCATGCTGAGTTATCGGCAAAAATGCAATTTTCCACCCTGTCCTTATAATTCATGTAAACCGCACCACCCTTTCGGGAAGCCTTGTTAGTGACAAAATTACAATTTGACACAACTGCCGGATTCAAAAGGTAAAGTGCACCGGCATCAGACAAAGCGGAATTTCCTGTAAAATTACACTTTATTACTTCACCGCCATTATAATAAATTAAAACTGCTCCGCCACCAAAATCTGAATTCCCTACAGTATTGCCAACAAAATTACAGTTTACCAATCTTCCGCCATCCATGCAGACAGCACCTCCGATAATGGAGGCGGAATTATTTATAAAGTTACAGTCAAATACTTCACTGTTCTGACCGCGCAATCTAATGGCTCCTCCCAGATAAGCAGAATTATCAGTGAAACTGCAATTTATTACAGTGGAAGAATCCGTAAAGTACACAGAACCGGCATGACCTTTACTACCGACAGAATTATTTTTGAACCTCTCCGACCTGTAGAGGTCAGAGATTCTTAGGTAATCCATTCTAATGAATAGAAATATTCTAAGCTATCCCCCAGGTCCCCTAGGTTGTTTTTCTAGTGTTTTTAATCCTTCGTTTAAGATGTTGATTGCGGCATTGTGGTCTCTTTCGTGTTGTGTGTTGCATTTTGGGCAATTCCATTCTCTATCTTTTAGGGTTATGTCGTTGTTTTTAAAGCCGCATTTATGGCATGTTTTTGTGGAAGCGAACCATTGGTCGATTTCAACGAATGTTTTACCGTATAATTCTGCTTTGTATTTTATTTTTTGTTTTAG
>NZ_JBGVFE010000073.1:0-5180 GCF_045120835.1 Methanobrevibacter sp. | reverse complement strand
AATTGCCAAAATGATGATGAGTTTTCTTTTCATGTTAATAAGTTGTTACAAATACTATTTAAAGATTAATGGAAAATATATTATTATGATTGAGTATGACGACATAATTAAAACATCCCCTTTTCTTGTAAATCATTTGATTACATTAATTAAAACTCATGATTTCTACATGAACAAGCATATCAAAAGCGGAACCGATATCCTGCCTAGCCAATACTACATGCTGCTATTTTTATACTATGAAATGGGTACAAATCAATCCGATATCGCAAAGGCATGTCTTATGGACAGAAGCGGAGTTTCAAGAGCATTTAAAGACTTTGAAGAAAAAGGTTTGATTACACGAGAAATTGATGAGACAAACAAAAGAGCATACAAGATCACTTTAACTAAAAAAGGCATAGAAACCTCTGAATTTTTAATCGAAAAAGAAAAAGAATGGGACGATATGATTTGTGAAGATTTAAATATCACCCGTGACGAACTGCTTGAACTGCTCTCCAGAACCTCAATGAAATCACTGGAATTTAACCGTGAAAGATTCTAGCCATATCCTTCAGATTCAGGATAATCATCGTTTTCATAGTCGTCTCCACATTCATAATAGCCACAATAGTATGAAGAATCATTTCCGGAAAGTGAATACGATTCATTCATAATTGCCAGTAAGCAATATTGCATAGAGATTGCACCTTTACAGAACAAGGAAATTCCATTAAATAACTTCAATTTTATAAAATAAGATAAATCTGACGATATAACTTCAACAAGCTTTAAATTAAAGTTTATACAATTAATAGTTATGATAGAATTAGTTATAGCTTGTTTTATAGGCATATTAATCGGAACAACAACTGGCATGATACCTGGCATACATGTGAATACGGCCGGAGCAATACTTTTTGCTTCATCAACTTTCCTATTGACGATTGTATCTCCCGAATTTTTATGTGTGCTCATGGTTTCAATGTCAATAGCCCATGCTCTTATCGAATTTGTACCCTCAATGCTTTTGGGAGTGCCTCAGGAGGGAACTGCAACCTCAATCCTTCCAGGCCACAGAATGGTATTGCAGGGGAGATCAAAAGAAGTAATCAGAATAGTGTCTGTCGGAGGATTTGGAGCAATTATTGTGACCATACTAATGCTTCCGATATTTGCAATAGCCCTTCCAGTACTTCATGACGTCACAAAGCCATTCACATGGATGATACTCCTGGTCGCCTCAATTTATTTGACATACAGCCTAACAGCAAATTTCAGAGATTTCCTCTGGTCACTGCTTCTGTTCACATTGTCGGGAATTTTAGGCTGGATTATCTTCCAGACCCCAATTTCATCGGGAACAACATTAATGTGCATCTTTTCGGGACTGTTCGGAATAAGCACAATACTGTTCAGCCTGAACGACTCTTCAACAATACCCCACCAAAACCCTTTCTATGAACTCAATATTGATTATGAAAAATTTAAAAGCATTTTTGCCGGAGGAATAACAGGAGCAATACTTGGATTTTTGCCTGGATTTGGACCCGCCCAGGGAACTGTAATAGCTCAAGCCGTCAGCGGAGCAAACGACAATAACGATGACGATACCGTGAACTTTCTGCTTGCAACTTCAGGACTGAACATTTCAGACTGCCTTTTTTCATTGATAGCAATCTATATCATCGGAAATCCTCGAAGCGGAATAGCGGTTTACATGTCCTATCTGATTTTTGAAATGGGTTTGAATCACCTTGCAATCTTTATATTTGCATCCCTGATAGCAGTTTCCATTTCGCTGGTACTGTGCTTAAAATTAGGAGATTCATTTTCTAGACTTATGGGAGGAGTGGACTATAAAAAACTGTCGATTGGAGTGATTTTGCTTCAGATTGTGATATTGTATCTGTTTATTTTTTATTACAAGGCCCCTGTCTTTTACATGACTCTGGCTTTGATAACCTCAACTGCATTGGGAATGCTTCCCCACTACATTGGAGTTGGGAAATCTCATCTGATGGGAGTTTTGATTATTCCTGCAATTGTCATTTACTTGCAGATGTTTGTCTAAGGTGAAAAATCTGAATAGAAAAATCAACATATATTTATACTGGAACAACAAGAAATAGCTAGATAATCACAACATTATCTGCTATCCTTTCTGCTTTTTTTGTAATGTCTTCTATATCCATTCCAGGAAATGCATCAATCACACACAAATCTGTTTTATCGATGTTTAGCTCTTCAAATGCCTCATTGCGAATTTCAAAATCCTCCACAACATCATTGATTTCAAGATTTTTCTTTAATGCTTCAATCATTTCGGGATTGACATCATTGAAAATTACTTTTTCAAATCCGTACTTGATCAGATATATCCCCAATGCTCCAAGGCCGCACATTGCGTCAACTGCACTGCCAGTATTGACATCATTGTTCTTTAAATAGTTATGCAGTCTGACCAGCTTATCTTCTGTGGTCATTGCTACTTCAATGTGATGCCTGGACTGATTTTTAACCAGAACGATCTTTTCCTGAAGCAATGTCCTCATGACATTAATCTGCTCATCATCCCCCTCAAGAATCTCAAAGTGATTAATTGAAGAATCCTTATCGAATTGGCCAACTGTGCTTTGGGGACTTCCTTTAAGGACACATTTGACCTCCGGCACTTCATTGATAAGTCTTGATGCAACCCCTACAGTAAAATCCGGATGAAGCAATATCAAAGTATCTTCACCAATAAATTGCGAGTTTAAACTGCTATAATAAAATCCTGACAATGGAACCGGAGAATTTCGCCTTAATGTGGCATTTTCAGGCACAATATCCTCTTCAATCATGATTTTAAGGATATGACTCATGACTATATCCAATGGCCTTTTTCCACATTCACATTTCATATACTCTCCGTCGAGAGTTTCAAGGTCGATTACATCCTTTAGCGGTGAAAACTTCTTAATCTGGACATCACTACATTTTTCACATTCTTCAAGAGATTTGATTTTCTCATCAATATCTATGATAAAATCACCTCAAAATTGCTTTTCAGTTAAAATATTGTTTAATATCCCTAATAATGCTTTCAAAAGTAATAAAAACTATATAAATTAGTATTACTAATTACATAGTATACTAAAAAATCGCCATTGGTGAGAAAATATGAATAATGAAATTTTACCACAATATGAAGTAATAAAGCAGGAATACAGTCCTGAAGAAAAAATCCTTCTAGGAGAAATGCGCGAAAACTTGGTTGACCTAGCCATATCAACTGGCGAAAATTACCAAGTCAGCGAAGAGAAGCTATTATCTGACATTAAGCATTTTTTATTTTTAAGGTTAAGTGAACCAAATCAAGATAATGACATCCCAAATGAATATTTGGACCGACTGTCTGGGAAGTTCCTCAGGGATATTATCGGATATGGCCAAATCGATCCTCTGATTCAGGATGACGAACTTGAAGAGATTATGATAATCGCAACAGACAAGCCGGTTTTTGTCTATCACAGAAAATATGGCATGATGAAAACCAATCTCGAATTTAAAGATGCTCAAGAGATTCGTGACTTGATTGACTCAATTGCAAGACAAATAAACCGAAGAATAGATCAGGAATCTCCGATTTTAGACGGGAGACTGATTGACGGGTCAAGAATAAACGCCACAATTCCTCCCGTATCCCCAGACGGTCCTTCACTTACCATACGTAAGTTCAGAAGAGATCCACTAACAATAATTGATTTGATTAACTCAAGGACAATTTCACTGGATTTGGCAGGATTCCTCTGGCTGTGCATTGACGGGCTTGGAGTCAAATCCGCAAACGCAATAATATCCGGAGGAACAAGTTCCGGAAAGACAACTACATTAAATGCACTTTCAGCATTCATAAATCCAAATGAAAGAATAATTACAATTGAAGATACCTTAGAGCTTCAGATTCCTCACGAGCATGTCATTCGAATGGAAACAAGACCTGCAAATGTTGAAGGAAAAGGAGAACTGACCATGAATGACCTGGTTAAAAATTCCCTAAGGCAGCGCCCAGACAGAATAATCGTTGGAGAGGTAAGGGCGGATGAGGCAATAACTCTTTTTACTGCTCTGAATACAGGACATTCAGGTTTTGGAACGCTGCACTCAAATGATGCAAGAGAAACAATAACAAGACTGACTAATGAACCGATGTCAGTTCCGGAAATTATGATACAGGCAATCGATTTCATCATAATGCAGAACAGAATTTACACTCCATCGGGAATCTCATTTAGAAGAATCAGTGAAGTCGCCGAAGTTGTCGGGATGGAAGAGGGCACCGTCCAGCTGAACAAAATATTTCAGTGGAATCCCGAAAGGGACACTATCGAAAACATCAGCATAACAAGCAACACCCTCCAGCAAATAGCCAATTTAAGCGGAAAGACAATCACCGAACTGAAGAGTGAAATCGAAAACAGAAAAATAGTTTTAAAACATATGATAAATCAGCAGATCCGCTCTGTCGATGATGTAAATAGCGTCATAGAGTTATATTACAAAAATCCTCAAAAAGTTTTAAACAGAATTATTTTAAACGGGTGATTTAATGTTAAACAGCTTTTTTATATTTATCGGAGAGATTGTCCTGTCCACAATGGATTTTTTTAAAAACATCTCATTTAAAAATATTGAACTGAAAAAAGAAAATAATGGAATCGATTCCGCAATACTTTCAAAACTGGATTTGAATCTAGAAAGCACCCCCACAAAACATGAAACAAGATTTGATGAAATAAGGGACTTCCTAGTGAAAATTCTCCTAAAAAGACAGATAATTTTGCTGCTGTTTATAGGATTGATTCTTATTGCATTGTTTACAAGTTTGGAGATAAGTGCAATGTATCTTGTAATAATCTTAATGAGTTATCTTTTCGCGCTTCATTATCCGCAAATGAAGGAGAAAAGAGGATACTATGATTTGAACCAAGAGCTTCCCTATGCATTGAGGCATATGAGCATTGAGCTAAAAGCCGGAAGAGGGCTGCATGACTCACTAGCGACAATTAGAAATGCAGATTACGGATCGCTTTCCCGTGAATTCAACAGAGTCCTGGAAGAGGTGAAATTTGGTAAAGCGACAGAAGATTCCCTGCTTGAAATGGCTCATAGGGTGAAGTCAGAAGGCCTTACAAGGGCAATTCATCAAATTG
>NZ_JBGVFE010000072.1:0-31989 GCF_045120835.1 Methanobrevibacter sp. | reverse complement strand
ATTTTCATGCTTTAATTCACGCAGACAATTGTTATAAAAGCTTCGATTTATCTTAATTTTTTCATCCTTTGATTCAGGATAATTTTTATCGATTATTTTGTTGTGAATTCTTGCTTGTCTGACTTTTTGTCTAACATTATTACTAACAAAACGGGAAGCTCCAAAAGCATCCCAAAAAGCAATCTTCATAACCCAATTGGGATTAATACGACACTTACAAACCATAACACTAGACATAAAAAAAACACCTTTCACACCAAACCATTTTTAAAATGGATTTAAATTAGTAACACTACATAAAATTATATATGATTATAATACCTATATAAACAAAGTGAGAGAGCATTTGAAAACTAATCTTTAAAAAATACTCTCCTGCTTTTGTGAAATTCATCTCCGACCTACAGAGGTCGGAGTATTCTTTCACATATTAGATAAAACAATAAATTATATAAAGTAGGTTACATAACATAATATTAATATTTTAATTTAATATATTATTTAGCTGGTGTTATATTTGAATAAAATAAAAATCGCAATTGTAGGATTGGGAAACTGTGCGAGTTCTCTCATTCAAGGAATACATTATTATGACGGGAAGAATCCAGAGGATGCAATAGGGCTTATGCATTGGGATATTGGAGGTTATGCTCCAAGCGATATTGAAGTTGTCGCTGCTTTTGATGTTGATAAGAGAAAAGTGGGCAAAACCATTGATGAGGCAATATTTGCAAAACCTAACTGCACAACCGTATTTCAGAAGGATATTCCAAAATATGACGTTAAAGTAAGTATGGGTCATGTTTTGGATGGTGTCGCTGACCACATGTCCAATTACGATGATGAATACACCTTTGTTGTAAGTGATGAGGAACCTGTTGATGTTGTAAGCGTCTTGAAGCAGAGCGGTGCTGAAATATTGGTCAACTACTTGCCTGTCGGTTCTGAAGAAGCTGCAAGATACTATGCTCAATGCGCTCTTGATGCTGAAGTGGCATATGTAAACTGTATGCCTGTATTCATTGTAAGTGATGATGAATGGGATGCCAAATTCAAGGCTAAAGGAATTCCTCTTGTCGGTGATGATATCAAAGCTCAAATCGGTGCCACTATCACTCACAGAACACTAGCTAGTTTATTCATGGATAGGGGTGTAAAATTAGACAAAACCTATCAAATTAATACTGGTGGTAACACCGACTTTTTAAATATGCTCAATCGTGAAAGGCTGGACTCTAAAAAGGAATCCAAAACCGAAGCGGTCCAATCAGTATTGGATGAAAGAATGGAAGATAGAGATATTCACATTGGACCAAGTGACTATGTCCCATGGCAAAACGACAACAAATTATGCTTCTTGAGAATGGAAGGCCGCACATTTGGTGACGTTCCTATGAACATAGAATTGAGATTAAGTGTTGAGGATTCTCCAAACTCTGCAGGATGTGTGATTGATGCTGTAAGATGTTGTAAATTAGGTATTGAAAGGGGAATTGGCGGTCAGCTAACTTCAATTTCTTCATATACCATGAAACATCCTCCGATTCAATACACTGATGATGAAGCATATGAAAAGGTTGAAAAATTCATCTCTGGCGAATTAGAACGATAATTTTTCAATTTTTCACAACTTTTTTTATTTATTTTTTCCTCGCTTTTGTTTAAATTTTCACATATACTTAATTTATATATTACAAAAAACATATATTATAGTTGGATAATGTAAGATTATTTTATTAATTAAAATTGAAAGAGGTGTAAAAAATGGCAAAAGTGAGATTTACAGAAACAGCACTTCGTGATGCTCACCAATCTTTACTTGCAACCAGGATGAGAACTCGTGACATGATTCCTATTGCAGAAGATATGGATAAAGTCGGATATTTCTCTGTAGAAGCTTGGGGAGGAGCTACTTTTGATACCTGTATCAGATATTTGAATGAAGATCCATGGGAAAGATTGAGACAATTAAAAGCGGCATTTAACAACACTCCAATTCAAATGCTTTTGAGGGGACAGAATTTGGTAGGTTACAAACACTATCCTGATGATATTGTTACAAAATTCGTTGAAAAGTCTTATGAAAATGGTGTAGATGTTTTCAGGATTTTTGATGCTTTAAATGATATAAGAAATATGGAAAAAGCGATTAAAGTAGCAAAAGATCAAGGAGCTCATGTACAGGGAACAATAAGTTATACCATAAGTCCAGTGCATACATTGGATAATTTTGTAGAACTTGCAAAAGATCTGGAAGCACTTGACTGTGATTCAGTATCCATCAAGGATATGGCAGGATTAATAACTCCTAAAGACGCTTATGATTTAGTAACCAGATTAAAAGAAGAAACTGGATTGCTTGTAGATTTGCATTGTCATTGTACTAGCGGTATGACTCCAATCAGTTATTATGCCGCTTGTCAGGCGGGCGTTGATATTTTGGACACTGCAATTTCACCTCTATCATGGGGAACTTCCCAGCCACCAACAGAAAGTATGGTTGCAGCACTTCAGGGAACAGAATTCGACACAGGTTTGGATTTAAAAGTATTGACTGCCATTAAAAAGTACTTTGATAAAATCAAAGAAAAATACGGTTGCATTCTTGATCCGATTTCCGAAAGTGTTGATACTGATGTATTGTTATACCAGATTCCGGGAGGAATGCTCTCAAACCTCATTTCCCAACTTAAGGAACAGAATGCAATTGACAGATACACTGATGTTTTGGATGAAATGCCTAGGGTTAGAAAAGACATGGGATACCCACCCCTTGTAACTCCAACAAGCCAGATTGTAGGAATTCAATCTGTAATGAATGTTTTGGGTGGAGAACGTTATAAAACCGTATCCAATGAAGTTAAAGAATACATGAAAGGAATGTATGGTAAGCCACCTGCTCCTGTTGACCCGGAAATATCTAAAAAAATCATCGGAGATGATGAGGTCATTACATGCAGGCCTGCAGATTTACTTGAAGATGAGTTTGACAAATTCAAGAGTGAAGGAGAAGAAAAAGGATTTGTCGAATCCGATGAAGATGCATTGACTTATGCATTATACCCACCAATTGCCCCTAGATTCCTTAAAGGGGATGCTATTGAAGAGGACCTTTGTCCGCCAATACCTGGTGACGGCTCTATTAAGGACGCCACTGAAATTCCAACAGAATATAGCGTTGAAGTTGATGGCGACATTTTTGATGTTAAAATATTGCCTACAGGATTTGGAGGATCTGAAACTCCTATTGTCATAAACGAATGTAAAAACAAAGAAGGAGTAATTTTATCTTCAATGCAGGGTATGGTAATTAAGCTAAACGTTGAAGTCGGCGATAAAGTTAGTGCAGGAGATACAATTTGTGTCATTGAGGCTATGAAGATGGAAAACGACATTCAATCTGAAGTGGATGGTGTTGTAGAGGAAATCTTTGTGGAACCTGGTGATGCAATCGCTATTGACGATTGTTTAATGGTAATCAAATAGATTGCCCTTTTTTTACTTTTTTTCGAGCAGTGTAATTATGAAAGATATTTTTGATGAAGTTCAATTCAGCAATTTTAACCTTAAAAGCAGAATTGTCAGAACAGGTACATGGGAAACAGAAACTGAAGAAGGCGGATTTTTAACAGCAGACATTTTTGACAGGTATGAAAAGATTGCAGGCTCAGGAACCGGATTGATTGTATCTGAAATTTTTGCACTTGATTATAAGGACAGATTTTTCCCATATTCAACAAGTCTAAACTACAGGGGTTTCATTAAGGATTACAAAATGGTGACTGACATCTGCCATAGCCATGACGTGCCGATTTTGGGTCAATTGGCCTTTTTTTACTATGATGATGGCGAAAATCAAAAGGTAGAGGCTAATGAGATTACTCAGGAGGGCATCAGAAAGCTTCAGGCGGAAGTCATTATGGCTGCTAAAAAATTCTCATTTGCAGGTTTTGACGGGATTCAAATCAACATGGGCAATAATTTCTACCTGTCACGTTTCATGAATCCTTATTTTAATCAAAGGGATGATAAATATGGTGGAAATACTGAAAATAGAGTTAGGATTTCCGCCGAAATTATAAAGGTTATCAAAAAGACATTGGATCTGCATGTAAGCTGCAGAATAAATCCATGGGATGTGAGAAAGGGAGGAGTCACTGCAGATGAAAGTATCGCCATTGCAAGGGAACTTGAAAAGGCCGGTGCTGACAGCTTGCAGTTGACAGCACGTACAATTTCACAGATTTATGATAAAGGTGAAAAACATCCATTTTTAGTTTACTTTGATGATCTGGCCAGTGCCGTTGACATTCCAGTTGTTTTAGGTGGTTCTTTAAGGGAAATGTCTAAAATCAATGAGGTGTTAAATAATTCAAAAGTCGAATTTGTATCAATGTCAAAGCCATTTGTAGCTCAAGCTGACTTTTTGGCTGATTGGAAGGAAAATGGTGAAGGCGCGGCAATTTGTCAAAGTTGTAATAATTGTTATTCCAAAAAAACTAGTACTTGTTTTAAATATTAGGGAATGCTGACTGACGGATGTTTTAACAATTATTTTTTTGTACTATTAAATCCAATATTAGATTAAAGTATTGATGCAATATAATTTTTCTAAAAGCTTGATGTTATTGATTGGCAAAGGGTATTTTATGTTTGAGGGAATAAAAGATTCACCTAAAAATTTCAGCGAGATTTTAATCAGTTCCAAAAGATATTGGATTGTCTATTTGATGTTTATTGCCATTACTTTCATCTCCACTCTTTCAAATAACAATTTCACAAATCCTCCTTTCGTAATGGCCACATTTTTAATCGTTGCATTTTTAGGAGTATTATGCATTGTCTTTTATTTTATGCAGGATTCCAAAGAAGATTTGTATAAGGTGGCCTTTATAATAATACTGTGTTTTGGCATAATGTCTGCATTAATTGTGCCAATAGCCGATGTTAGCGATGAGATGGAACATCTTACTCGTGCAGAAATTACTTCTCAGGGAGTAATGTTTCCCAAATGGGTAAGCGGAGAACATAATCTTGACCGTTTATACAATCACACTGATGAGGGAAGGTACAGTACTCAACTCAACACCGATGTTGGTTTTGAAACGTCTCAAAGCCACATGTTCTTTTTAGAAAATCTTGAAAAAACGGTTTTTGAAACGCCGGACGATACAAGCAAAATCAATAAATCTACAATGCTTGACGGGTCTTCTTTTGAGCAAAATCCATTTTATGGATACCTTCCTCAGGCATTGGGCGTTTTTGTAGCCAAATTATTTGATATGAATGTGATATGGATGCTGTGGCTTGGGAGGATTTTTAATTTAATCTTCTATGCGGGAATAATTTCGATAGCCATTAAAAAGTCTCCGGTATTGAAGATTCCTCTTTTGGCTGTAGCCTGCATACCCATTTCGATTTATCAGGCAGCTTCTGTCAGTATCGATTCATTAATAATCGGTTTGGGAATACTTACGGTAGCATATTTCATATATCTCTATAAAGCGGAACCGGGCACTCTTAAAAATAGAGAAATTGCAATATTCTGTGGACTTTCCCTTTTGTTGGGTCTTTGTAAGCTGCCTTACCTTTCTTTTGTTTTCCTTTTGTTGTTTGTTCCCAGAAAAAACTTCAAAAACAAAAATATCTTATTGTATGCGTTGCTCGGAGTTTTCATCGTTGCTCTACTGGGTGTATTGTGGAGCACGTATTCAACACCTGCATTGATGCATTCCTGGAGGTCAAAACTTAATCATGTGAATGTTACAATGCAATTGCATTATCTGATGGGTCATCCAATAAATATGTGGGTATTTTTCAGATACATGTTTACTGATGGTTTGAATCTTACTTTAAGCGGATTATTCAATTTCTTTGGGGCAAGCAATCCTAATCATTACTCTGATCATTATACTATCATTACAGTTTTGCTTTGGATATTTCTGGCAGCCACATTATTGTTTTACCCAGATAAAGCTAAATTTGATTTAAGGGCAAGAGGGGGGTCATTGATTGTATTGCTTATGGTATATGTTGGAACAGGTTTTGTTCAATTATTGTCCTGGTCGGATGTTGGAAATGTTTCTTTAGGCCTCGCTACGAGGTATTTTTTGCCGTTATTTGCACTGCTTCCAATCATTGCCTCCTTCAGGATAAATAAACTGGATAGATTTAAGGACAATTTTGACAATTATGCAATGATTTTCATTGTCGGATTTATGGCAACGTTGATATTGGCTTTTGCAACCAAATATTATTGAAAAACATTTCACCAATGTGAATAGTGTTGGCTATTAATGATGGTCAGTTAATAAATTTAAAAATAAAAAAAGTTCTTTAAAGAATTAAAAAATTCTTTAAAGATAATCTACGATCCTATACTTTCTATTCCTTTTGTTGCAAGTAATTTTGTAAATGAACCTTCCGGTTGCATTATGATATTACCTTTGGTATATTCGTCTAGTGCTGCTTTAATCATGGTGGCTTTCTTATCTGGATTTGCAGCAGCTTGTGCCAATGCTTTTACTAACACCATAACAGCATCTCCTCTAGACATGGTTCCAGTAACTCCTTCATTACCTGCATATCCGTTATATGCATCATTTTCACGAATAATATCGGTAGCAGAAAGGTTGGTTACCTCTCCATCAACTGTTAGTGGTCTGACAGAATTGATAACGTTATCTACTCCTTCATCATAAACGACAACTACTGCATCAGGAGTCATATTGGTATTTGCTTCTACAATTTCTTTTGCATATTGCATACCGTCTTCAACACCATCATACAGGCTATCGTGAAGGAACATCTTTCCTCCTCCTATTGCACTGGATGCGGGCTGTGAAGGATGTGTCATTCCACCTGGATAAATTGGAGTATAATTAGCAAAACTTCCATTTTCTAAATGAATCATAAATGCCATATCTACTCCACCATTTGACTGTTCATATTTGTCTGCAGCCAAAATAAGGATATCTTTGTTTTCTTGTGTTAAATCCGGACCTGAATTTAACGCTCCATATATTGAAGCCAAAAGCCCAACAAGAACAACAAGAAGAATAGCTATAATTAATTTTTTTGTTCTGTTCATTTTAGTTCCCACGCCTTAATTTTAAGAATTAAATCTTTAACTTATATAAGTATTAAGATACAATTAAAATTGTTCTCATTAATAATTTATGAATATCAAATTATATAAATATTTTTGAAAATTAATTCGAAGTGTAACTTTTTTTTAGATTTAAATTGATAAAGTATTAATTGCTTTTCTCATTCTTGCATATACTTAAATTTTAATTTCTAAAAAGGGGGTTGCCAGGGAATTTTTTTTCATCTTCATGTCATATTTTATTTACATTTTCCATGATTTTGTGTTTATGTGTTAAAAAAGTTTTTATACACAAAATGGTAATAAAGTATATTATGGCGAAGGATGATAGAAGTAGCATCAATCCATTTACTGGAAAATCACATTTCGACATGGTAAATGATGATAAGTTTCTTGAAGATTCCTATAATGAATATTATGGGATGATTAATCAGGCACAGCTTCTGGATAATACTCAGGATGGACAAATTGTTAAAAATGTGGCTATTGATCTGATTCAGGCTGTTGAGAACTATTTGTCAGAAATTGGCAGACTCGATTATGTTGAAGACTATTATGATTGGGATTTCCATTTGGTTGCTGATGATACTGTAAATGCATTTTGTATGCCCGGCGGGAAAATAGTAATGTTTTCAGGCATCCTTTCGGTTGCAAATACTGAAGAAAAGGTGGCATTTATTCTGGGCCATGAAATGGCTCATGCACTTCTTGATCACTCAAGAACAAGAATCAGTGCTCAAAATGCCCAGAATGCAATAACTTCTGCTGCATGGATTGGCAGTTTTGCAATGGATCTGGTTGGTTTAGGGGGCATTGGCTCTTTAACAAGGGCAGCCACCAATGTTGCAAGTATTGGATCACAGTTCTTTTTGATGAATCCTTGGGGAAGAGATCAGGAACTGGAAGCGGATAGGTTAGGCATGATGATAATTCATTGGGCAGGTTATGACATATCTCCAATTCCTGCATTTTGGCAGGAAATGGCTTCTCAAAATTCCAATGAGCATGATTTTTTTTCAACACATCCGGCCGATTCGAAAAGAATATCTGCTATGAATGAATTAATTCATGAGATAGAAAATGATAAGGATTTTCATTCCAAGCCGGTTCTTTCTGAAACTCCTGTGCCAAAAGATGAATTTAGGAACTCTCATTTAACTGGAAGTAACATCAAATATTGTCAGGAATGTGGTTCTCAAGCTGGTGCTGATGATAGATTCTGTACCAATTGCGGGGCAAAATTTGAAGTTGAAGTCAAATGCAGCAAATGCGGTGCTTCTGTTAATGCAGATGATTCCTTTTGCATGAATTGTGGAAATAAACTTTGGTGATAATATGGACGATGATTTAGTTAAATATGTTAAAAGATCTGGATATAGGACACGTACTTTAAAAACAATTGGAACAAGTGTAAAGATGCCTAAGGAGATAGCTGAGGAAAGCGATATTCTACTAAATCATATCTCTACTGTTTTAAGCGATTTAAAAGGAAAAGGCATTATTGAATGTTTGAACCCAACTGCTAGAAAAGGACGTCTTTATAGGATAACTGAAGATTCTTTGTATATTTTAAATAAACTCGATTAACTTTTTCAGCATCAAATTAGCAGGAATGCTTCATCTTCCATAAAGTTGGGGATGAATTGCAATTTAGGGTTCGTGTTATTTTTTTTATAATTTTTTTTGGTTTTCATTTATCTTTTTTTGCATCGCCATAACCTTTAAATAGTATAAGATGTTAATATATTGTGTGTAATTTAAACACAATTTACAAACATAAAAATAAGGATGTGGTAAATATGAAAATCGTACCTAAAGATGAAGATTTGGATTTGATATTTGTATTAGATCGCAGTGGCTCCATGAGGGGTTCTGAACAGGATACAATTGGTGGCTTTAACTCATTTATTGAAAAAGAAAAATCTAAAGGATTAAACACTCGTGTAACTACCATATTGTTTGATGACATGTATGAGATGTTGTATAAAAGAAAATCAATAGAAGAAGTTGAAGAGTTAACTTCTGAAAAATATTGGGTTAGGGGATGCACCGCACTTTTGGATGCAATCGGAAAAACAATTAACACTCTGGACAGGGAAATCAAAAACAAGGTGCTGTTTGTAATAATGACTGATGGGCTTGAAAATGCCTCCCGTGAGTTCTCTAAAACTCAAATATCTAATCTAATTAAAGAACATGACTGGGAATTTATTTATATTGGTGCGGATATTGATTCATATACTGAGGCCAGCCGTATCGGAATTAGAAAATCTCGTGTTGCAAACTACAGAAAAAGCAGAGAAGGTTTTGATGAAGTATTTGAATCTATTGGGAATGTGTCCTATTGTTTGAGAAATGAGATGGATGTGGACAGGTCCAATTGGAAGAAAAAGCTTTCAAAATATGACTAGTCTTCATATTTTATTCCAATTTTTTTAAATGCTCGTTTCCGCCTCATGCAACTTTCACAAACGCCACAGGGTTTGTCATCTCCTTTATAACAGGAATAACTCAATTCAATTGGAGCACCAATTTCAACACCCAATTTAACAATTTCCTCTTTATTTAAATCAATGCAAGGTGCTTCAATTCTTATTTTTTCAGGTGATCCAACATCGATTAGACGGTTAAATTCTTCCAGATATTCTTTTGAATTGTCAGGAAATGTTTCGCCTTCTTCACCATTCCAACCTACGATAATTATGTCTGCGCCAATGCTTTCAGCATAAGAAAGGGCAATTGATGTAAAAACGGTATTTCTTGCAGGAACCCAAACGCTGCTTGCAGATTCGCTGCTTTTTGATAAATCATCCAAGTCATTTTCACTTGGTTGCGGAATATCCTCATCAGTATTTAAACTTGAAGTGCTGATTTTTGACAGCCATGGAAGGTCAATGACTTCGTGTGTCCAACCCATTTTTTCGCAAATTTCTTCAGAGGCTCTAATTTCTTGGGTTAATGCTTTTTGACCATAGTTGAAGGTTATTGCATGGATTTCATAGTCATTGTCATAAACGCTTGTTGCAACGGTGCAGTCAAGGCCTCCTGAAAAGACAGATATGGCTTTCATCCAATCACCTCTTTAATGTCCCTTAAAGCAAGGCCGGTATCCTGAGCGATTTTCTTTAAATCTTCGTACTCCGGTCGTTTGGAGATTACTTTATCATTAATATAACCTATTTTAAATGTAACCTCGTAGTTCCTGTCATTGATTTGGAATGTTTCTTTTACAAATTCTCTTTTTGTTATTCCTCTGTGGATTTCCGGAGCAATTCTAATTCCTAAACTTCCAGTTTCCTTAAATATGATATTTAAAACCTCTTCTCGTTTTTCCATTTTAGATATGACCTTTAAAAGACTTCCCTGACGATTTTTCTTCATTATTATTGGCGTAATTGACACATCACTTGCACCGGCATCAAACAGCACATCAAATAGATATCCGATTTCTTCGCCGGTCAAATGATCAATGTTGGTTTCAATCACATCAATTTCATCGTTTTCAGCAATATCTTCACTTTCAATAATTCTTAAAACGTTAGGATGGTCAAAATCTTTTCTTCCGGCACCATATCCTACCTTTTTGGATTTGGTCATAGGGATAAATTCTTTGATTTCATCACATAATTCCATATAGATTGCACAGCCTGTAGGTGTTGCTAGTTCACTGTCAACAGGTCCTCCAATCATATTTGCATCTTTAAGAATTTCAACAACTGCAGGACATGGGACGGGCAGTATTCCATGGGAAGTTTCAACCCTTCCTCCGCCCACTGCTATCGGAAGGCCAATGATTTTTTGTCTGTCATAACTCAGACTATAATATGCATAAACAGAACCTATCACATCGGCCACCGCATCACTGGCTCCAACTTCATGAAAATGAACTTCATCCAAACTTTTTCCATGAACTCTAGCTTCTGCTTTAGCCATTCTTTTGAATATATTGATTGAAGTTGCCTTAACATCATCATCAATAGTTAACTTTTCAATCTTTGAAATAAAATCCTTAAAATTTATTGAATTATTATTTTCCAACATTTCGACATGGCAGAATGTTGATTCGATTCCCTGCTTTGAAATTTTGCTAAATTTCACATTAACTTTCCCAAATTCACAAGCTGAAGCTTCCATTACTTCTTTTAGTTTATTTTCATCAGCTCCTAAATCAACAAATGCTCCAATCAGCATGTTTCCCGCTATTCCGCTGGTTTGTGGGTCAATAATTATGGTCATAATGACAAGTCCTCTAATCTATTATAATATAACTTTAAATTAAATAATTAATATATATTATCACATGAAATTTAACATCATCAAAAAAGACTATGGAATCTGCATTAATAATCCCAATCACTTTTTGGCATTCAGTGATTTCACAGTAAGCGATGGAATTGATATTATTGAAAATGTCAACATTATAAAATCAAAAAACGAATATGGTGTCACTGCAAAAAGGGCAGAAACTTTCAACAAGTCTCAGGGAGCATACATTGCACAGGCAACAGATTCTCTTGATTATTTTACAAATTCTTATGATGATTTAACTCTTTTTACATTCATGTCAAATGATTTGGTTGTTGAGGATTTCACTGGAAGCCTGCAGGTTGTCAATTCCCCTAAGGGTTTTGTCGATGCCAAAATTAATTTAAGTCATGTATTATATATTGATAAAATCATATCTCCAAAGGATTTGCTTAAGATATTTAAATTGGTAACAGCTACAAAGGCAAAGACCTTGGCCAATATGGCTCTGCCGTTGCATGTTCAGTATATTTTAAACACTGATGATTTTTTAGCAGTTTTGGTTAATCTTCCGGAAAAAAATGGAGATACTTTAGATATCAATAATGCATTGTTTGATGATATTGATTTTAATGAACTGAAAGTGAGAATTGCAGATGCAATTGAAATCAGTCTGGAAGATGCATTTAAAAAATTAGATTTGACTTTTGGAATTCTGGATTACTTTGTATCAGAAGGAATCCTTATTGGGGATCTTGTCGATGCCGGAATGGAACTACTTGAGGACATTGAAGTTACAGACGAACTTAAAAATAAGATGAGAACTCAAATCCTGAAATCACTCACTGATATTAATGTCGTTGCACTTCTGGTTTCTGCAATGAGGACAGAACAGGATTTAACTGGAAATAGGATACGTGAAGTTGACATGGGCGATAATCCGGCACATTTTTATGCCGATGATGTATTGGGCATTGCAATTTCAAATCAGATTGCAGGAACAAATGCGACTTTCAATTTCAAAAGATATGCTGAAGCAAAGCCTGGAATTATCTATGGACTACCGCCAATTCTTGATGATGCATTTGCAGGGTTGATTGCCGGATGCATGTCAAAAATACTTGAAGAATAATTTAAATCAGATAATTCTCTGCTTTTGAAATATTTTGCTCCATTAGAGTTCATCAGTTTTCTCAACAAATTTTATATTAAATTATCTATAAAATTATAATATAGTTTTGAGGAATAATTATGGAAAATGACGATTATTTTGAAGATGAAGAATTTTCACCAATGAAATCTATTTTGGGACTTTTGACCTTTTCAACAATCCTTCCAATCAATGTTTTCACATCAATTGAATATATGACCAAGTTAACTTGGATTTGGCCATTGCTGCACTTGTTTGTTGGAATTTTGGCGGCTATTTGCGGATATGTTTCTATGGAGTTTCTCCATCTCAATTCATTTTTCACAGCGACCATTGTCTATGGATTTTTGATGCTGATTACTGGATACAATCACCTTGATGGCGTAATGGATATGGCCGATGGGGTTATGGTTCATGGCGAACCTGAAAAAAAGATAATGGTGATGAAAGACTCATCAGTTGGTGCAGGAGCTATGGCAACACTGTTCATAGTTGCAAGCATCACTGTTGCCGGAATCTATAATATCTTGGATTATCATTTTATTTTGGGCATCATAATTTGTGAAATGGCATCAAAAACCTCTCTTTTGACCACAGCACTTCTTTCAAAACCATTGACTCCAGGAATTGGAAGTTATTTTATAAATGAAACCAATCCTGCCAATTATTTCGCTTCAACATTCATTGTTGCTGTTATTGCATACCTTTTGGGCGGATATGTGGGAATCTGCGGTGTTGTCGGTGCGATGGTGTCAGGAATAATTATAGCCATCATTGCAAAGAGGAATTTTGTTCTTGCAAACGGGGATGTTTTGGGAATGAGTAATGAGGTTGGACGTTTGCTGTCATTATTGTTCATGGCAATTGCTTTATTTTTCTTTTAACTAATTTTTACAAGTTGAAATCATTATTAAAGTCTTCTTATACATTGTTTTATATAGTATGAGGTTCAATGTATATTTGATGAGATTTGCCACTGTCTAACATATTTTTAAAAATTCCTATTTCATCATGCACAAAAATATTTCATCATGTAATTTAGTGATATCACCTCCCACTTTTACTAAATCTCAGTGGTTTTTCTCATCAGATTTATATAATTCTAATGAGTAATAATTAATTGATATTATGAATGTTAATGTTTTAAGATTGGACCATAGGCTGAAAAGGGATACTCGTATAACTACTCATGTATGTTTGACTGCCCGTGCATTTGGGGCAAGCAAAATATACCTTGCCGGAGAGCGTGACAACAGATTGATGGAAAATGTAAGGGATACCGCTTCAAGATTCGGCGGAAACTTTGAAATAGAATATGCAGAAAGCTATATGGGTGTCATTAACAAATGGAAAGCAGATGGAGGAAAGGTTGTTCACCTGACAATGTATGGTACGCAGGCACATGAAACCGCTCCTGAAGTAAGACGTGACGGATCGGATATTCTAATTATTGTCGGAGGCTCTAAAGTTCCGGGTAAAGTCTATAAGGCTGCTGACTGGAATGTGTCTGTAACAACACAGCCTCACTCGGAGGTGTCATCTCTTGCGGTATTTCAGCATTTGCTGATGGACGGCAAGGAATTCGATTTGGAATTTGAAAATCCCGTTCTGGAAGTAATTCCAACCGCACATGGAAAGAACGTTAATATTCATGATGAAAACCGTTAGGAAATGAAGTCATCCAGTCGTTTAATGGCTTTCAATTTCTCATCTTTTTTTATGCGTGCCTGATCAAGTGCATCCCTTATTGTTTGAATGGAGTTGTCGTATACTTCTCTATCGACAGGATATGGAAAACCGTCTTTTCCTCCATGGGTAAAGCTGTATTTTACGGGATCTTTCCAGCTTGCAGGTTCGCCGTAAACCAAATCGGATATTAATGCCAATGCCCTTATCTTTTTGGGGCCGATGCCCTTCAGCAAAATAAGTTCCTCATAATTTTCGGGCTGAATCTCCCAGGCTTTTGTGAGAACTTCAAATTCGCTGTCGGATATGTCCATGTCCAAAACGGGGTGATGGGCAGGCAGGCTAAAGTCTTCTAAAAGTAACTGATTGTCCTTTCTTTTAAAATATTGGCGCAAATGGTTTGGATTGTCATTGATTAAATCAACGCTGATTTTTTGAGCTTCACTGCTGTCTTTGGATGACATATTCAATGTATTCGGTGTTTTCTTGTCGCAGGATATTCCGCTATGAGGGTCATTCAATAATCTGTCAACTTCACTGCCTAACCAGTGGTAGCGACGTGCATACTTGTTTTGAGTGTTCAGGCCCTGCTGGACAACGGCCCAGTCTCCCTTTTCGGTTATGAAAAAGTTATGCTGGTATAATGTGTATCCGTCCTGAATGCAGGAATTGTCAATTTTTGCAGAAAGTTTGCTGGTTTCAACCAGCTTTTCGGTGGTTTTTGTCTTGAGGTTAAATACCTCTCCAGCATGTTCAATTCCCTGAGGGGTCTTTCTGGATTTGGCGCCTTTGCCTCCGGTCAAATAGATTCCATGCTCCTCGGGAGACAGGGAAGCCTTTAGTGCACCTAATGTGGTTGTCGTAGTTCCGGAAGAATGCCAATCAAAACCCAATACGCAGGAAAATGCCTGAAACCAGTAGGGGTTGGAAATACGATTTAGAAACTCCTCTAAACTGTATTCCTCTATAATTACTGATGTTAAGGCCCCGGATAATTTCACCATTCTTGAAAATAACCAACTTGGAGGGTGTCCTCCGTGAAGGGGTAAATTGACTGCTCCTCTTCTTTGCATGAATGATGATATGTTTGCTATAAATATTAGTCTTTTAGTGAGAGCATTTGATAAGTAATTTTTCTCAGGAGGAGCAAAATCCCTATCAATATTGATTTCAAACAAAACTTTATTAAGTAATGATTATCATATTTATTAATGTTATAGTGCCCGAATTATCACTAACTAATGGGTCTTTATCGGCTCTCATCAAAAATTAGCCATCGAAACGGCCGGAGAGGCGTTTTAGAGCTAAAAGTTCGTGATATTCGAAAAACTATTAGTGTTATAATACTCATAATATCACCAACTTTTTTGATAAAATATTACTAATCAAATGCTCTCACACAAATTAATAAATATCGATTGAATAAATGTGATATTATGAATAGTGAGCAAATTTTAGATGAAGTGCACATGTCGTATAACCATGGCATAAGCACTCGGAAAATATACAAACTGGCCGTAAAAAAATACACCACATTTTGCAATATGGATTTATCCGAATTGCTTGATGAGGCAGAAGCTGAAGAGGATAAGGGTATTCGATGGAAACGCAGAAGCTTAAAAAGAAGGCTGATAAGTTACAGACAATATCTTGTTGAAAATTATTCTTTAAACACTGTCAAAACAATGTTTCAGCCAATTCTTGCAATATACAAATATTATGAGATTGAAATCCTTGAATTGCCAAAACTCAATCCGAAACAGGTTAAAAAATCAGAACCAGTACAGTTTAAAGATTTGCCTGACAAGGAAGTACTACGTGAAGTAATAAGTGTTGCCAATGTTCGCATGGTTGCAATAATATTATTCATGTGTTCCAGCGGATGTGCAAGAAGGGAAACTCTTAATCTCAAAATAAAGGATTATATTGCTGCTTTGGGAGAATACACTGACAAAACAGATATTTATGAAATACTGTATGATATCGGTGATGATGATGAAATTGTTCCTACCTGGAGCATATGGAGACAGAAAACCGACAAGTACTATACCACTTACTGCAGCCCTGAAGCAGTCCTTGCAATCAACAAATATTTGTTGACACGTGAGGATAATCTAACTCCTGAATCTGCACTGTTCCAGATAGACCCTGCATACCTGAACCATTCATTCAAAGATCTCAATAACTTGTTAGGTTTGGGTAAGGTAGGATGTTTTGTCCGTTTCAGACCACACATGCTTAGAAAATTCCATGCATCAGCATTATACAATAATGGAATGAGCATGGACAATGTCAATGACCTGCAGGGCAAAGCCAAAAACAAAACCGATTCAGCATATTTCATGACCAATCCTGAAGATTTGAAATATGAATACATCAAACATCTTCCTGCTGTTACAATCGGTAAGGAGATTGAAAAGCTGTCCGTCAAATCTCCTGAGTTCAAGAAAATGGAAGTCGAGAATGAAACATTGAAGAGTGAACTTGGAGACATGAAAAGAGAGCTTGGAGACATTGAAAGAATCAAGCAGGAACTTGCAGGCATTAAGGAAAAGGTCGGCGATTAGCTGATATCATATAATGTTAATGCGGACATCCCTCATGTTTAATTGGATATGCGGGATGTTTTTCAAACTTTTCTTTTTAAATTTTTACTATTTTTTTCACCGTCATTTTACTCCATATTGTTTAGTCATTTTATACAGATACATGTTTTTTACTTTTCCGGTTAAACACCAATTGTAGAAAATACGGTGTTTTATTTTTATGGATATACAAACTAATAGATGAATAGTTTAATTTCTGTACAGTATTCAATAAAATATAAATCGTAATGTTTATATATTCATTTTGATAAACTATCAATTAGCCATCACAGGATGACATCAATTTTGGGAAGTGAAAACAATTTTTCACTCTCGTACAACTTTTTCTTGTGAGGCTTAAAAAATCAGTATGGGGAGGTAAAATATCAAAAAGAGCAATAAAAAAGAAGATCGAAAAACCACATTAAAAGGATTATAAATTAAAAAAATATTTTTTTGCATGAATAGTGAGCTAAAAAATTTTTTTAATATAATCCCTATAATGGGTCAGTAATGAAGAATAAAAATAGTGAACAAGGCCGCAAAACTTTGTTAAAAATTTATATTTTTCAAAACTTAACCCAATATCTAGTATATTTTAAGGAATATATAAAGATTTTCACATAAAAAAAGAGAAACTTATTTTATTCTAAATATTCGGTAAGTAATGGAAGATTAATTTCACAAAAAACTATTTTTATCTCTTCATAGTGTATGGCCAATAATCTGTGAGATTTCTCATTAACACTTGGCCTTGAGAATGCAATCACTAACAAGTGAAAAAAACAGGAGACAAAACACTATGTGTGAAATGATGCAATCCTTGCCGGGAAACGTAATTGTTTTCAATAACTTCCAGGCACTTGAAGAAGCTATTGCTGAGATAACCGAAACAGAAAACATCAGCAATGAAAAGGAATTCTTTGATTCATATCAAATCAGGATACTGAAACTGGATTAAATAGCTTTGATCCATTAGATTGATGAAATGTGATTTATTAACATATAAGGGAGTCTGTAAGTTATGATGGAAATGGAAGTAAACGGAAAAACCCATATTTTAGTACCTAAAGACGTATGGGATGAAATATGGGATGTATTTAATCGAATTGAACAGATAGGTGAATAAAAATGGAATTTTATTCAGCATCCGGAAACTATGAGGCTGATGACGAGGCCTTACCAAATCAATTCGAAGATAACTACCAGGGCATATTAACTCACAAGGGTGAGATTAAAGTTGCCAAAGGTGATGTGGAGCAAACAATCCTCCATATTGATGACAACGGCACAGTACTGGTAAGAGGTAGGAAAAAAGCATACCCTACATTAATACATGCCAAACTGTTGCCGCTGATACATTATGCAGCCAAAGGAGATATCGGATTTGTAAAGTTCAGAAGAGGCGAAGCATTCATTGTCGGATTCAGGAAAAACAACGGAGGAGATTTGAATGTCTAAGCCTGCCCGATTATATCCTAAAGAAGAACCGATGAAATTGAATCCAAAAGTGATTTTTATTGGAAGCATGTTGGTTGCTCTGGTAATAGGATGGATTGGAATTGCAACCAGCACTGGAGGGTTATAGAAAACCCCCACAACATTAAGG
This sequence comes from Methanobrevibacter sp., assembly GCF_045120835.1. Classification (GTDB taxonomy): domain Archaea; phylum Methanobacteriota; class Methanobacteria; order Methanobacteriales; family Methanobacteriaceae; genus Methanocatella. The sequence continues at coordinate 13,606 of NZ_JBGVFE010000072.1, read as the reverse complement.
TGATAAAATGGTTAAAGCGGAAATAATAGAAGAACCCCAAACTTCAGGGGAAAACGAAATCATGAAAATTGATAACGTCCCGGATGTGGATGTAGCTATTGAACAATGGGACGCCTATCAAAAACTCTGTAAAGGATTATTGAATGATACTGACTATCAGGAAATAATTGTAAAAGAAAAGGATGAAAACGGAAACTTCATTAAAGTGAAAAGACACTTTAAGAAAAAATCAGCATGGCAAAAGCTGTCCCGTGCATTCAACGTTGATACTGAAATAGTGGATCGTGAACTTGAGCGAACAAAAATGGGCAGAGTCAGAGAAGCATACTACTGCGTAAGGGCAACATTGCCTAATGGCCGCAGTGTTGAATCTGATGCATTATGCTCCAGAAGTGAAAAAGGAAAAGACAAAGTATCCGACCACACTATCATGTCAACAGCAAAAACACGTGCAACCAACAGGGCTATTGCAGAACTGATAGGGGCAGGAGAAGTAAGCGCTGAAGAAATGACAGCTGAAAAAATGGTAACACAAAACCAGTCAAAATTCTTAAAAGAGGACAATAGCTAAACTCCTCTTTTAATATTTATCTTAGGAGATGATATCATGAGTTTTAATGACAAACAAACAATATTTACAAGCACACAATTAGATTATGAAGAAATAGTAGACATTCCAGACGGATATGAAAAAGCAGAACTGAAAGACTTTGAAGACGGCACTTTAATAACCGGCAGGCCTGAAATGTCTTCAGTAACATCCTTCACATTTGACGATGACGGTGAAGAAAAAACAGTCAACCGCTTTAAATTATTCATTTTCAAAGATGATGAAAAATTATATGTTGAAATAAACATCAACCTCAAAAACGATGGGGACATTCACAAAAACATCAGGAAAGGAAGCGTACTGTTTGACTTCATAACAACTATCCTTGAACTGGAAAACGCAGGTTCTGTCGGCAAATCCAACATTATCAGAAACGTCAATCTTGCAGAATATCGTGAATTCGTAAACAGACTGACCGAAATGACAATTCAGGTTAAAGAAAAAACCGGAACCTATGTATTCTACAGTTTCCATGTAAGGGATGTGAAAGTACAATAAAATTGTAGGTTTTCAAAATGGATGAAGGAAGTTCAGCAAAAATGATTAAACAAGCCATCGAACATGTCTACAAACCTGTTGATGAGCTTAAATATTTCAAGAATATAATCAGTGCATTCTATTTGCAAGGTACCGATTCAGAAGTTGTAGAAAAGATTCTAATTGAATTATACCACCAACTTCCTTCACATGAAATACGATTGGCTGAAATAATCAAACTGATGGACGACATTTATGTGGGTGATGAAAAACCCAACAGCGGATTGAAAGGAATAGAGCAATTCATCTCCACCAAATATGATAAAAAAACAAGTCTTGAAGTTATGCGAGATTTAAACAAATGCATCATACCATATGACACAAATACAATCTATAAACTTCAGTCCAGTTCAAACCGTTTCATTGTAATGGATTACAGGCATAATGAAGTTACCGTTCAAAACATAGAATGGAAAAAGGGAACTGAACTGACAGATTATTATCGTGTACTCCTGTGCTATCCGATGCAGATAACAATACATGACAATCCAATCAGTGAAGCGGGACGCACATTCAGTATAGAATGGATTTCAAGCAAGGAAGGACATTTCCATACCAACAACATGAGCATACCCGAAATAGAACAGTACCTCATAGATCATGGCTATGTACTGACACCGGGATTTTTCAAAGGTGTTGTAACAGCATTGATCCAAATAGCCATTGAAAACAATCTTGTGATTATCAAAAATGAAATCGAAACTCCGGGATTCTATTACAACAGCGAGACAGACAGCTTAACTATTGTCGGCTATGAAATCAAGCCGGTTGATATTGAAAAGCTGAATATTGCATTGGATTTGATTGAAGACTTGCAGAACTATTATGTTGGTCAGGAGGGAAAGTTAGCAACAACTCTAAAGCATGCAATGATTGTGCCCTTCGGTTTTGCCAAAAAGCAGATGGGATTGCCATTGGAAAACCTGATTCCCTACATGTTCCACTTCGGAAAAGGCGGAAGCGGTAAAACCACCATTGCACGTATCGGAGCATATTTCTACGGCGAACCGGACAGTGAAACCGACATTGGAGGAAGTGAATTCGATACCGTTCCAAGAATCGGTGCTCAAATCAGCAAATCCACTTTCGGATTGATTGTCAATGAACCTGAAGGGGTATTCAACTGCAGGAGATGCACCGAGACCTTGAAGACCACTGTCGAGAGAACAAATGCAAGGCGCAGATATGAAGGCAGGAACCTGATAACAATACTTGCATTATCTACGCTTTCATTTACCAGCAACAGTCCGCTGCCAAACATTGAAGGTTTAACCAGGAGATTTGTTCAGCTATTGTATTCTCATAGTGAGAAAAAAACAGATGAAGAGAAAAAAGCATTTATGGAACATTACCGTATGGATGCTCCGGAACTATGCCTGTTTCATCGTTTAAAGTATCTTGCAGACTTTGTGGTGAACGAAATAAACGAGGATATAAAATTGTTAAGACTGCCATGGGAAGATTTAAGCAATGCCCTAATCATGAGAGCCTACGCCGACTGCGAAAGGGAATGTCCGGACTGGCTTTTGGGATTTGCCAAATCAGTAACATTGGAGGACTTGGATGATGAGGAAATTGAAAGCCTGAGAATGTTTTTCATTGATGAAATCAACAGGAAGACAAAAAACGTCAAAGTCTATTCGGCTGAAGACGACTATCCTGTGAGGTATGATTTCTTCACAGATTCCGTTAAGGATTCCAATGACTTCTATGAACGGGTATTCAATGTAATCAATGAACGGCTGATTCCCTATATGGTTCTTCATCATGCCCGTGACGGATATGATTATGTCTGCTTTACAAGCGGTCTGAGAATGGCTTTGCAGGAAGCAAATAAATCATGCTATAGCTTATCGGGAATTGCAGAATTACTTGGATGGGAATATAAAACAGTTCATCTATCTAAAAAAACAACAGTAATGATTATTAGATTTGATAAGTTTTTAACATTCTTATATCCGGATTTAAATGAAAAGGAGGAAAATTAGCCGAAGTAATTAAAAAGCAATAAAGGTAATTTGACCCTCAAATTACCTCATCAAAAAATTTTAAAGGGATTTAAAGCGTTTATTTTATAATCTAAACGTTTTAAATCATTTTATTTTTTTGAGGAAATGAGGTAATCTGAAGGCGTTCTGCAAAGCACCCTTACAGAAAAACCACTCACTGTCTCCAAATTACTTAATTACAAAATTACATTTATTGACAAATTACCGGATTACCAGATTACTTCTTTTTTGCTAAATTACCTAATTACTAAATTACCTTTGGGAATAAAAGAGATGGTAAATATGTTTAGATGTGACTGTTGGCCAAATCATGAAATCTGCAAAAACAAAAACACGTGTGAATTTTGGATACCGTTAAATCAAAAACTCGATCGATTATATCGACAAATATCTTATGAACTATATCAATTAGAAAAGCTACATCAAAGAAAACAGGACTACTTCACAATACAATCTGAAATCAAAAAGGGAGTATATACTGAAACAATCAATGTTGATGGAAAAATAAAAACAGTGCCTAAAAAGAATGCTCTTGGAGAAGATATACTAAAACCGGAACATGTTCAGGTTGGTTTGAATTATGACCTCATATTTCAAGAGATAACTGATACAGAAAGTATAATTAGAGAATTAAGAAGAATAGAAAATGATATATTAAAGATATTGAAAAAAAGAGTTGAGAAATAGCTAATGTGGAATACAATTTATATCCACATCAACTCTTTGTTGCTACTTAACGTTAATTTGACCATTTACGGCTTAAGTCACTGTCATTGAATACAGTTTTTTCTTGACATTCCTTTAACTCGCTTATGTTATCTCTAAAGAATTTTAAGCAGAAATCTTTTTTTGCATTGAAATTATCGCAGTTCAAATGAATATTTTCCTGACAGTTATCGCAACCAATTTCAGTACCTTGTTTGTTTTTACAGGATAATTCATCGTTATCATCAAGATAACGGAAGTCACAGTCTTTAAATATCATAAAATCCAAATCCTCCGTTTTTTTATTTAATTATATTACAATCTGTTAACAAGATAATATATTAAAAATCAATACTCCTAATGCATTCCAATAGATAAGCGGACACTAACATCCATGAAATTTCATCCGCTTTCAAGCATTGAAATTAATAGACGTGAAATCAATTATTTCATGAACTAAATTTCGTTTAAGCAACTCCTCGTAGAAGAATGTTAAATCTAAATCATTAGATATTAGGGGGCATTCTTTATCTTTTGAAAATAGAATTAATTTTTTATCTTCAATGGAGGGATTTAAAACATCGGTATGCTTTCGCATGAAATATTCACCAATATTATCCAAATTATTAAAATCGATGAATGCATTATCAATAGAGTCTAACAATTCTTCGCAAGGCTGATAATATTCCTGTGAAAAATTTTCATGATTTTTGAGATTTTCAAAATTATGTCTGAGTTCAATCATTAATTGAAATTTTGATGATTGCCTCAAATCTTTAAAATAATCATCAATAACATTATAGTATCCTTTACGTTCTATTTCACAGATAATGAAATGAGGAACCACAATTGTAGATTCCTGATTAAATAAAAAGTTATTTAAATCTTTCGCTAATGCTGTAAGGAGAGGTATTTTGTATTTTTCAGGAAAGAGCGAATAAATAATGACATTTGCATCATAGATTACCTGAGTCTCATTTTCAAGTCTAATCATCTAATCACATCCAGCCAATTCAAACTCAGAATCATACAGTCTTAAAGAAATTCCCAATTCCTGACTTATGTAATCTTGAATCCTGTTGAACTTATTTTCCAGTGAATTGAGATTCATGTACTCAAATACTTTAGGATTGCCATCGCACAAATCATATATTTTTTTAACGTCCAAAACATAATTTGACAATAATTCCAACAAATCCTTTTTCATTTCCAAATCTAATGTTTCATTTTCTAAAACCATGCTTAAATAATCAAGAGATCCGGAAACTATTATGCTGTTATTGCACTGGCCAAAATCAGCAAAATAATCCACATAATCATTAATTTGCTTCAATAGAATTTCTTTCTCATTATCAAGATCATCATCAATGACAATTATTTCATAGAGATTATTGTTTCTAAAGAAATTTAATCTGATTATATCATCATAGGCAGTACATACAATTTCAGAATCAATGTGCGGTTTAATCATCTGCAATTTCTCAATTGCATCACTGCGAGTGAAATTCTCTTCACTGCCCATATAATATAAAATTGTGGATGCTGATTCTAAATAGTGGATGGTTTTTCCATCTACAAAGTCATTGAATGAATTAAAATCAAAACCATCAATTTCTAAAGGAGAATATTTTAGGATATCCTCATTATAGTATTCGTCTGCCAATGCACTTGAATAAGGGCCTCTGATGTATAAGCTATATTTATAGGAATGATTCCATCCAAAATATTTGGCAATATAAACAAATTTTTGAACTTTCAGTCTGAAATCAAAATCATTCCGGATTCTTTCAGTAAAATCTTCAGCATCCCGAAATGACAATGAATCTTTTACACAATTTATGAAATATACAAAATGGCCAATGGTGCTCATAAAAAAAATCCTCCTTACAAGTAATATAATATATTATTATGTATAATATATAAACCTATCGTTAATTCTTAAATAGAAAAATATTCAATATAATTCCTAAACGAAGCGAATAAACTATGATAAAAGCAATTTTTCAAAAATGGAGCAATATTGCCTTGACAATATAAACTTATAATAATAAAATTAAAACCGGTATCCATTCTAAAATTTATCAACACCACTATTATGAATCCACTCCTGATGCTTTCCAATAGCTACTCCGTTTATCAATAATAAATATTTGCAAACTGCAGGTGAAAAACACAATAGCTGTTATGTTGAATACCATTTATCAACATCAACTCTTTGTTGCTGTTTCTCATTAGTTATTTTTTCATAACCTCCGGTAAATGCTACAACACAGTCATCGTGAATTGCCTCGTTGGGATAGGCTGTTATTTTTTCAAGAAATTCCATGGCCCACTTTTTGGTGAACCCTGTCCTATCCTTGCCAACCAGGTATATTCCGTTCTTTTGAATATCTGCTGAAACTCGTCTTGCACGGTCAACTTTATTTTCTCTTGAGTTTCCAGTACCTGTTGTGAAACCTCTTCTGTTTAACTCATCGATGATTAATAAACCAAAGTTTTTTCCTGTGGAACCGTCCAGTTCAATATACTGCACGTCCGATCTGTCACGTGCAGCAGTATTTAGAATTTCATTGATTAGGTTTCTTGATTCCAGCTGAAACTCGTATGAATCCACAATGTAGATATTGCCGTTTATATCTTTAGCCAATAATACCCCTGCGGTGTAGTCCGGATCACTGCCTTTCAGTCTGTCATCATTTAACACTTCAGTAGCTGCAAGATCCCAATACCTTATGACTCTTATAATTGGAATTTTCAAAAAGTCGCTATTAGAAATCAGGTGGAAATCTGACTCATCGAAAAGTTGGCCTTTGACGGTTGCATACCAGTTACCGTTCATGAGCTGTTCCCTGGTGACCCTGTCCAGTCCCATCAGGTATTCCTCATAATCGTTTCTGTCCAAGTAGATATTATCGAGATAGCTGGAGCTAATGAACCTTATCTGTGATTTATCCTGAATGTCCTCATCAATCTTTTCGATGAATCTTTCACGAACCCATTTGTTACCTCTTTTACCGGGATTGCTTGAGCACATCAGCTGTGTTGGCAATTTATTGTCTTTTGTTTTCCTTACCCTAGAGCGCATATAGATATATTTGAATCTCTCCAACTGTGTTAATTCATCAATGCCTATGAACTGGTATTCTGAACCCTGATAAGTATCCAAATCGTTAATGTTTCTTAGATATCCGAATGTTAATGAGTTGCCGTTTGGAAATGTCCATGAATGTTCAGTACCGTCCCACTTTGGCCTGATAGCTGCATTATTCTGAATCTCTTTTCTGTTGAGCCATTGGCTGGCCTTGTGAATCAGAGCACCTTTCCTTTTCAAATCAGATAATGTCCTTCTGAGGATTAACGCATGGTATTCATTAACATCATCTTCCACATAAAACAGCGCTCTCATTAATAGGCTTGTTGACTTGCTTCCGCCAGCCGCCCCTCCGATTAACACTTCCTTTTCTCTTGCTAATATCATTTCAGCTTGCTTTGGAAATGGAGAGAATGGTATGTATGGATTTTCATATACGCACTTTTGAAGGGTAGCTTTGTCCTTCCCGTCCAGATAGAATTTCCCGTTTTCATCATACATTATTATCATCAATCTGTTTTGCAAGAACCTCTATCTCATTCATGATATCCTTTTGAGACATCTCAATTCTTTTATCTTCCAGTTCAAGAACACGGTTTTTGAATAGTCTGTCCATTTCATCTTTAAAGAGTTTGTTTTTGGCTTCAAATGCCTTGACGGATAATTCCAGATAACGGATCTTTAACTCTTCCAAATCCAATAAGTATCTTGGAAGACTCTTTTCATTGGAATTGTGTCTTACTTCACGTTCCAGCTTTTTAAAGTCAATTTCAATACCGACAGCATTCTTGGTTATCTTGTCGAGATTTTCAAGTCCTGTCTTGATGTCTGTGACCTGCTGCTGAAGTATTGTATCAATAGCCATGTCGATATTGTCTTCGTAAACGTTATTGTCTGTGATTTGCTTTTGTGCGATGGCTCTGTTGGTTAGTGCTTCCTTATTTCTTGCTCTTGGATCTTTATCTCTGTCAACTAAATTGTATTTCTTTTTAAATCTGGAAAATGTTGCTCTACTTACTTCGAATTCATGTTCTTCAGCTAGCCATCTTCTAACGCTCGCATCCGTTGCTCCGGATGTCTTCATAGCTATTATTTCATCCAGCATTGTTTCCAGGAAATCATTTTTTGTCAGATTTAATTTGGCCTTGAACTTTCTATAGGTGCTGTCAGCCACTTCTCTTCCATATTTTGTTTTTAATAATTCTCTGACTTCATTGTTGCTCATTGCCTTCCTGCAGCAGTTAATTATTTCCTGTTCGTGACGTTCTAAAAAATATATGACGTCTGAATTTCCTCTCCCCATGGTGACGGTCCTCCTATAAATTTCTCAGTTCCCTTTCAAGCTCTTGTTTTCTTGCTTCAATTAAATGGTATTCGGTTTCTCTCATTATTCTTTTAAATTCAGGATTGGTGTTTATCAGCGCTAAAGTGTCTTGTGCATTTCCCATAGCTATCAGTTTTGCTCCGAGTTCGTATGCGTCCTTGTGTGTGAAGGTTGAATCTTCGACAATCTTTTTGAGTGTAATTTCCACTCTTGCACTGATGTTGGTTTTTTCTTGTAACATAATACATATATTTATTATGTTGACTCTTTCAAAAACTTTGTTGATTTGAGATTTTATGAAGAAAATTAGTTTTGAATTTTTAATTCCGTTTAAAAATAGTTAAATTTAATAAATAGTTGGAGTAAAAGTTTTTATCATGCAAAACCAAAAAACAATTACTCCAAATAGTATTTTAGATGTTAAACAATATATATTTTGTGATTCTAATGATGGATTTGTCCTTTCTGATCCCCGTTTTGTGAAAATTTTTAAATCCTGTCAGGAGGCTTTAAAATCTTTTGATTTAAGTTTTAAAAAGGATGTTCCTTATTTTAAAATGAGTTTGGCCAGATGTCCCCATTGTGGAACTCGCCATGTGGTTAAATATGGTTTTACAAAAAGAACTTTAGTATTTAAAGAAATAGGCAAAACTAAGGTGAAGGTTCAGCGTTATATTTGTAAACGATGTAGTAAAACATTTCAAACGGATTTAACAAGTCTTGTTGATAAAAATAGCAATTTTACGAACGAATTAAAAAGTGAATCTGAACATTTAATTTCAGATTATCTGGGAAGTTTAAAAAATGTTTGTAAATCATTTAAAAAGTTTTTTGGAATCAGTGTTTCACACCAAACAATTGAAAATTGGCTTTTCGTTAATGAAAACATTTTAGAATTTGATTTAGGGCGTTGCTCGGGCTATTATGTCTTTGACGTTGAATGGATAAAAATCAATGGAGAATGGAAATATCGCCACACATTACTTGATTCAATTTCAAATTGCATCGTAGCCGATGCAATTTACGATACTGAAGATGAAACAACTGTTGAAAAGTTTTTAAGAGAATCTACAGCGAATAAAAATAAAAAAGCAATCACAACAGATTTAGATAAAAAATATTCCTCAATTATCCCAAAACTAGGTTTTAAACACCAATTATGTATTTTCCATACTAAAAAAAGTTTAAACAAACAATTAAAAGATTTTAAAGATAAATTTCATCTTTCAGACGAAGAATATCAAGAATGCCACAAACAACTAAAAATGATTAAAGATTTATTCGATTTAAATGACTATAATGAATTTAAAAATGAAGTACAATCATTAATTTATCGTAAAGATGATTTTCATCCAGTTATTTATAAAATAATTAGAAAATCAATAGCACCAAGATATAAAAGCTTCATTTATCACTTAAAAGATAAGAAAATTGAAAAGACAAGTAACAAAATTGAAAATGCTTTCCAAAAAACAATGCCAAAATCAAGAAAACGAACATTCAAGACCAAACGAGGTGTTTTAAAACGAATATATCGCAGAGATTTGATTTGGAACCAAAATCGAAAAAAAGATTTTGAAAATCAACAAAGTTTTTGAAAGAGTCATTATGTTTTATATATAAAATTTTATTATGTAAAAAATATAAAAGTAATAATAATTTTATTATTACCTTTTACAATCAAAAATAGTTTCTGTTAAGAGCAATATCCTGGAGATATATTATTTGAAGTCTTATTCATCGCCCATTTCTTCAAGTTCTTTTTGAAGGTCTGCAATCTGCATTTCCTTATAGAACCTTTCGAACCTTCCGGTTTCAATGAGAAAGGCTGAAACTTCAAGAGCATCTCTATAGGTATAATTTGACTCTTTGATAATTTGTTTTTTACCCTCGTCCATGTAGGATGAGGTATTATTTATATTGGCCATAGCTATTACAACCTGTATATAATAATTAATATAATATTTTATTATTTCAATTATATAAAATTATCATTATAAAATTCATGGCCAGCATGTTTTCAGGATTAATGTTTAAGATTTCAAAAATAAGAATTAAAGGCCTAAATAGATTTAGTTGAATTAATATGGAGTTTTTTTTTAGAAAAAAAGTTGAACAACGAGCTGACCTCCATAATAATTCAACTAGCCATTACCAAATGAAACCACCCAAATATTTTTGAGTGGTAATAATTAATCTTACTTTAAACATATTTAAAGAAAGTGCGAGAGAGCAAATGAAAAGTAATATGGCCAATCATTGGTGATTATTTCCATCAAAATATGATTGATATAATTAATAGCTATTTAATTAATACCCACATCTACAATACTTAAGCAATGCAATAACACAGGTCATTGTTGAAAACATTGATATCAAAAACTGATAAAATAACTTATCGAGTTGACTATGAAACTTATGCTGGGCAGAAAAATAGTAATTTAGATACTACTTACTTTGATTTAAAAATAATTTAGATACTGCTTAATTTAGACTTAACTTGATTTAATAATAAATTAGATACTACTTACTTTACACTTGTCTTGATTTAACAACAAAATCAATATTATAGACACAATACATTGACTTAACAACAAAATAAGAAAAAACAACCAACAATATAGATACAACATACTCCGACTTAACAACAAAATATGAAACAAGTCATAATATTTTAGATATAAAATATTCCGATTTAATAACAAAATACGATAATCAGTCAATATTTTAGATACAATTTAATTCGATTTAATAACAAAATTGGACTTTACAAACTATCATCAGCAAATTAGATATCCAAAAAAAGCAGAATCAAACCATACAGTACACTAATAGACCTGTACTCTTCACTCAACTGCATCCTGTCCAAATCAATCTCATACATACCCAATAAAATAAAAAAAAAGATTTAGGAAAAAAAACAATCCTAAATATAAAATAAATTTGAATTATTTAAAACATTAACCAAGCAATATAATTTATTGAAATCTGCAAACATTCATGAAACTCATATTCATAATCTAATATAATTTATCATCCTTATATCTATAACCTACGAAAATCAGAATCAAAGCCAACAATACCAATAATATTTTAAGAAAACTGCTTTGAGGGGTTTTATTAACCACACTATTATAAATGCTTTTTTCAATCTCGTATGCAGCTGCATCTTGTGACTGGCCGTTAGATCCATCAGATCCAAAAGTCACATCACCTGCCGGGTCAGATGAGCTTAAACCCACATTGCCTTCACCATCAGGATTATATATTGATGAGCCATCCTGACCATCTCCTGAATTATCATTTTCCACACCATTTACGTTTTGTGAATTATAAGACCTCTTGGAAGTTTCAGGATTTTGATTTTGAGAATTGTTCTGAATGCTTTCTTGATTCTTTTCTTGATTATTTTCATTATCTGTAGGTTTGACAAGCTGTAAATAAATCTTAGTGAAACCCATATCTACCACGATTCTATTAAACCCTTCATTCAAGTTTAAATTCTGTATTGCAACGCCTCCATTTAAATAAATTCCCATAAATGAATTAGGACTGTTTGCATTGGATATTGAACCAACGAAAATATTTGAAGGAAGCAGAAATCCATCGATATTATTTCCATTTTTAGTGCCTGTTAAATCGAAAGTGATTCTTGCATCAGCGCCATCAACGCCAAATGTTTTTGCATCAATATTTAAAACCAGATAATCATTAGGATTTTGAATATTTGAACTTATATATGATTTCTTGAAATCATTTGATCCCCAGTAATTGTTTTCAATATTCAAACCTTTATTTGTGGTTTCTTTATCGGAAAAAACACCAGAACCTATTATAGAATTATCTGAAGCATTATTTGAATCATTAGTATGCTGCGCTGCACTATTGATGAAAATATTGTAATTGATGCTTGAGTTAACTGATCTGTCAACATAAACTGCACCTCCTCTGCTGGCTTGGGTGTTATTAATAAAAGTATTGCCCATGACTATGATTTGATTGTCTGAAGCCTGGTCATGTTTATCAATTGCTATGGCGCCGCCATACTGGCCGGAGCTATTGACAAAAGTGGAATTATACACCTCTGTGACAGCCGCCCATGTATAAATTGCACCACCATACCCATCATCCATGTTGGCAGAGTTGTTTATGAATGTGCAGCCATTTATTATCATTGTTCCAATATTCTTTATGGCACCGCCGTCCCTATCCGCATGATTGTTTATGAATATGGAATTGTAAACATAGGCAGTTCCAGTATTTGAAAGCGCTGCACCGTCAGGATTACCATGCTTTTGAATTATTCCCAAAGCGGAATTATTAATGAAATAGCAATCATTAACAGTTAAAACACCTCCGCTATTGTCTATTCCGGCACTTCTGTTACCAGTATTATCTTTAACAGTAATCTTTCGAACATTCAGATTGCCAAAATTTTCAATAGCCGCACCATAATTATCACCCTGAAGTTTAGCATTTAAAATTGTAAATAAACTCAATTCAACAATGCAATTCTTATTAACAGTTATCCCCTGATGGCCATTAGCATCAATTATTGTCTTACTCTGGCTTTGACCAACAATTTTAAGATTTTTATTTATAATCAATGGAGAACTTAATTTATAGATTCCATCGCTTAGATAAATTGTAGAACCCACGCTTGCATGATCAATTGCAAATGAAATGGTTTTATATGCATTAGAGAAAGATTTTCCATTGTTATTATCATTACCACTAACTGCATTCACATAGATGGAATCAGAGGTTAATAGATTATTTTCACCTGACAGTTCCAAATCATGATAAGAATCAGAGGATATTGAATTTAAATTATCAGAAAAATCGTTTGAACTTACTGATTCACATTGAACATCATCCAATTCTTCCATACTCAGAGGAGAGATAATTTGATTATTATCACCATTATGAGAATCCCATGTGAGATTTTCACTAGCAGAAATTCCCGGAATGGCAATGAAAACCAAGATTAATGTAATAAATAACAAAATCGTATCTTTCTTATTATCAAACATTATCACCCTCCATAAATTAAATTAAAAAAATGACATCCATATCTAAAAAACAATAAACGATTAATAGAATATTTGCTTTTTTCTTAATAATTAATCGATGTTAATAAATAGGAATATCGATAGAAATAGTTTACTTTAATTAATATATATATTTTTTCATGATTAATTAAAAAAAAATAATGAAAACAGAAACACAAAAAAAACAAACGAAAAAATTCAAATGAGTAAATTTAAAAAAATAAAAAAATAGTGAAAAGCGGTTTAATAACCACCTTCACTTTAATTCCCTTTTTTAAT
>NZ_JBGVFE010000071.1:0-16921 GCF_045120835.1 Methanobrevibacter sp. | reverse complement strand
AGCGGCGGATCAAAGGGACAGGGATTCCACGTCAAAAAGTCAGGTGACGCTACAGTTGTTTTGGTGGGTTTTCCGTCAGTCGGAAAGTCACCCCTTCTAAACAACATCACCAATGCTGAAAGTAAGGTCGGCGCCTATCAGTTCACCACCCTTGACATCGTTCCCGGCGTAATGGAGCACAAGAACGCCAAGATACAGGTTTTCGACATTCCGGGAATCATCACAGGGGCAAGCAGCGGTAAGGGAAGAGGTAAGGAAATCCTCTCGGTTGCAAGAACCGCAGATTTGATTCTTGTTGTATTGGACACCTTCAACCCCCAGCACCTCAAGGTAATCGAAAAGGAACTGAGAGCCATTGGAATCAGGCCCAACGAGCATCCGCCTGACGTCACCGTCAAAAGAAAGAAGCTGGGCGGTGTTAAGGTATCCTCAACCTGCAAGCTCACCCACCTGGATGAAAAGACAATCAGGTCAATTCTCAACGAATACGGCTACATCAACGCAGACGTGCTTTTCAGAGACGACGTCACCATGGACCAGTTCATCGATGTTTTAGACCGCAACAAGTCATACGTTCCGATGATAATTCTTTTAAACAAGGTAGACCTTGTGGATGACGCCTATGTGGAGGAGCTTAAAAACTACATTCCCGAATTCATTCCGATTTCAGCAGACAAGAACACAAACATCGACGAGCTTAAGGACATAATATTCGACAATCTTGATCTTGTAAGGGTTTACCTCAAGCCTCAGGGAAGAAAGGCGGACATGGAAGACCCGCTGGTCATAAAGAAGGGCTCCACAGTAATCGATGCCTGCGGAAAGCTTCACAGGGAATTCGTCAAGAACTTCAGACACGCAAAAGTGTGGGGAACATCAGTCAAGTTTCCAGGCCAGAAGGTAGGTCCGGACCATGTCCTTGACGACGAGGATGTCCTGAGGGTGATTTTGAAAAAATGACTTCCGTTTTCATTACCGGCACCCCGTGCACCGGCAAGACAACAGTTGCCACCAGATTGAATGGACGTGTGATTAAAATCAATGACCTTGCAAGAAGTCATGGTTTCATCATGGGTGTCGATGAGAATAAGGGTTATGACATCATCGACATTGAAAAGTTGTCGCTGTATGTAGATGGTATGATTAAAAACAGCGATGAACTTCTGATTTTTGAAGGCCACGTCACACATCTGCTTGACGGTGCCGATAAGGTGATCGTTTTGAGGGTTCGCCCGGAGATTTTAAGGGCAAGGCTTGAGGCCAGGAACTATTCAGAGTCCAAAATCCGTGAAAACCTTGAAGCCGAGGCACTTGGAGTGTGCGCATTTGAAAGTGCTGAAAAATATCCTGACGATACATATGAGGTTGATGTAAGTGAGCTTACAGTTGATGAGGCCGCCGATTTGATAGGCGATATCATAGAAAATGGCGGCGATTATCCTGTCGGCAGTGTGGATTATATGGATTGGCTGCTTTTGAATCCCTAGTTTTATGATTTTTAATCTTAACCGCATATTTTTAATCAAAAATAACTCCGATTTGTTGATTTTCAGCATATGGGTAGGTTATAATCTGATTTTTACCTTCAAAAGTCCCATAATGAAGTCATGACAATTCTTTAAAATGACTTTAATTTTATCTTATTGGAGCAATATCTTTCTTATCATCCATGATATCACAAATGTGCATCTGTGATTTTTCACACTTCAAAAAGATATATATTGGATGCCGGCTTAATTATATATACTGATGTCAGTCGAGTTTGCGGCCATTAAGTCTTTATATTATGCCGCATATATTAAAACTTAATAATGCATTGGTGGTGTCAGCATCTCAAGGATAAGTTTTGATATTGGTGAGGAGCTGCTTGAAGATTTGAAAAGGCAGGCTTTGAAAATCGAATCTGATTATTCAGATTTGATTGTTGAATACGTTAAACAAGGATTAAGAAGTGATAATATGTTAAGGGTAAGATTAAATCCTGCAATGATTTTTCTGAAAAAAATTAAACCATTTTCAGATGATGGGGCACCAATATTGCTGTTTTGGTGGATATGAGAACTATAACCTATTATTGTTGACTTTTCAGTTGAGAAAACTATTTAAATAATATGTAAAATAATCATATATAGTTGATTAGTATTTTATTTTTGAAATCCATTCAAAAATATATTTCTAAAATGCTAATTAAAACCAGATTAGTTTGCAGATTAATTTTTTGGAGGTGTTTTAATGAATGAAGACATAATTTACAATCCTGAAAAATTCAAGGCAATGCTGCATTATATTATAGAAAGATGTCAATCAAAAGATAATTTTGGTCGGGTTTTATTATATAAACTGTTGTATTTTTCCGATTTCGATAACTATGAAAAATATGAAGAACCGATTAGTGGTGAAACCTACTTCAGAAAAAGAAGGGGACCCGTACCGTCACATTTTCATGATGCCATTGCTGATTTGGTTAGTGAAGGTAAAATTGATGAAACTTCCGAAATTGTAATTAATTATAAAAAATTTAAATATTCATCACTAAGTGAACCTGATATCAATTCATTATCCTCTAGAGAACTGCAGGTGATTGATGATACAATTAATAGAATCGCTCATTTGTATTCCGGTGAAGTAAGCAAATACTCCCATGGAGATATTCCATGGAGATTAGCTAAAGATGATGAAGCATTAAATTATGAATCAGTATTTTACAGGGACCCGGAATATTCAGTGAGGGATTATGATGACTGAATATAAAGGGTATACATTTGAATATCACTCTAAGTTCAAAAAGGAATTCAACAAGATTCTCACCAAACATCATTGCCCAACATTAAGAGATGATTTCAAACTATTGTATGATATTTTAATTCAGCATTTGAATGAGGAAGATAAATTCGCACCTCATGTTTGTATGCATATCTCTGGATTGGAAAACAATGTAATTGTTCCTGCTTTTATCATTAAAAAATTTCGTTGTAAAGGGATTAACAAAGGATCAAGGTCAGGATTCAGAATAACCTTCTTGTTTGACCATGAAGAAAGTAAATTCATTTTTGTTGAAATGTTCAACAAGAATAAGAAAGAGACACCAGACAAAAATCGCATCAACCACTTATTCGTTAAAAAAATCGAGATTGCCACGGAATTATATGAAGATGAAGAGAAATATTTGAATTCCCAATCATAAATTTCAACATTTTACTTTTCCACTCAAAAATCCCAAAAAATACACAACCTTTATAAACACCAATAAACATAATTATTCTTAATATTCATATTAACCTAAGGTTATCTTAACTATGGTTTTTGTTTTAATTTGCGCAAATCATTTTAATTCAATTTTGAATATTATATCCTACATTTTAAGGGAGGATATTTTTGAGTAGAGGAAAACGACCAAAGTGGATGATTGAAATTGCGATTGAAAGAATGAACATTCTTTTTAATCGGGCCGAGATGGAATTCATCACCCATCCCGAAAGGTCCGATCGCTATGTGGAAATGGCGCTGAAGTTGTCCACCAAATACAATACCCAAATCCCCGAAAAATGGCGAAGAAGGTATTGCAAGAGTTGTAAATCCTTTCTCAAGCCTGGCCGCAACTGCACCGTCCGGCTAGTTGACGCAGAGGTTAACATTTTTTGTGGTGAGTGTGGTCATGCAATGAAGATTCCCTACCGAAGGGAAAAGAAGTTAAAAAGGAGAGCTAAATATGATTCAGAACAAGAAAGAATTGATGAATAGAGCTCTTAATGCGATGACAATTAACATTGGCAAATCAGGCGTTAACGACAATGTCATTGAAGAAATCAAACGCCAGCTCAAGGCCAATGAAATTGTTAAACTTAAATTTGCAAAAAATATCGCTCGCGATAAAGACGATTACATCGACGAAATAGTCACAAAGACAAGGGCAAAGCTCGTTGACGTCAGAGGACACGTTGCTGTAATCTATAAGAAAAAGCCTTAAACATTATAAATTTAGAGTTACAGGCCCTATTTTTTTAGGTCTTAAATTTACAGTGGATTAAGCTACAATAATAAATAAATATTGGAGAATTAATATGACTACTGTATTTGATGTACCTGCAGATTTATTAATTGAAAAAGTCGCAGAAGAATTAAAAGCAAACGATAAGATAGAATCTCCTGCATGGTCCAATTTTGTCAGAACCGGTGTTCACAAGGAAAGAAAACCGGAAAATGCTGACTGGTGGTTTGTAAGAACCGCTTCAATTATCAGAAGAGTTTACATTGACGGACCTGTTGGTGTTTCAAGTTTAAGAACTTTCTACGGTGGTAAAAAAGACCGTGGCGTAAGACCTGAAGTATTCAGAAAAGGCAGCGGTTCCATCATCAGAAACGCACTTCACCAACTTGAAGACGCAGGATATGTAGAGAAAGTCGAAGGCGGAAGAGTTGTTACTCCTCAAGGAAGATCCTTTTTAGATAAAATTTCTGGAGAAATAATTAAAGACATTCCTGAACTTGAAAAATATTAATTATGATTTGGAGAGTTTGATATGAGCGATTTAGATGAAATTCGTCAAAAAAGAATGGCTGAACTGCAGGCTCAACAGGCTGCTGCGCAAAATCAGGCCCAACAGCAGGCAATGGCACAGGCTCAACAGCAAGAGGCTCAGGCACAATTCGAAGCTCAGAAAAAACAGATCTTAGGCCAGATCATGACTCCTGAAGCTCGCCAGAGATTGGCTAATCTCAAGCTGACCAAACCGGAAATGGTTAATCAGATCGAACTTCAGCTGATTCAGTCCGCACAGGCCGGAAGCCTAAGAGGAAAGGTAACTGACGAGCAACTTAAAGTCCTTTTAAGACAGATTGCAGGTCAGAAAAGAGAAATTAAAATTACAAGGAAATAGTATCGATGAAAGCGGCTGTTTTATATAGTGGTGGCAAGGACTCATCTTTCGTGGCTGTCATGCTTGAAAGGCTGGGTCTTGATGTTGAATTGTATACCGCAAACTTCGGGGTCTATGATTCATACGTTCCGGCAGGAAAGTCCGCTGAAGCTCTTGGATTCAAGCACAACGTCCTGAAGATGGATACGGACATCCTCAAAAAGACATGTGAGAAAATCCTCGAGGACGGGTTTCCAAACGACGGAATCAAGTTCATTCACGAAAAAACAGTAGAAAAGCTTGCTGAAAATCATGATATTATTGCAGACGGGACAAGAAGAGATGACAGAACCCCAAAACTGAATGTCAATCAGATAAGGAGCCTTGAAGACAGATTTGATGTGCAATACATTAACCTGGACAGTTTCGGTCACAGGTCAGTGAAGCTTATTACACAAAATCTCTTTGAAATTTCAAAGGAAAGGTCAAACAGGGACAACAGTTCGGATTTCGAAGTTGAAATCAGGACAATGATTGATGAGATGGGTGGAAATTCTCTGGAGATATTCCCAGAACATTATCAAACTCGCGTTATCGGATATAAAAAATAATTATTATTACAGGTGAGAAAATGAGTAGAAATAAACCATTAGCTAAAAAATTAAGAATGGCAAAAGCAAACAAACAAAACAGGAGAATTCCAATCTGGGCTTATGCTAAAACTAACCGTAAACTTAGATACAGACCTAAACCTAGACATTGGAGAAGAAACAGTCTTAAAGTATAAAATTGAGGGGTTAAAATGGAAAGAGTTTACACAATTCCGCTTAGAAATGTAAAAGAAGTCAAAAGGACTATCAGAGCTCCTAGAGCTATCAGGGAGATTAAAAATTTCTTAACCAAACACATGAAAGCTAGTGATGTTAAAATTGACGAATCTATCAATCATGCTATTTGGGAAAGAGGTATTCAAAAAATACCTTCTAAAATCACTGTAAAAGCAGTTAAAGATGATGATGGTGTTGTAAAAGCTACTTTAGCAGAATAGACACAATATTATAAGATGTGAGGTAACAATATGTTGAAAAGAATTGACATTGTAGGAAATCCGAATGTAGGAGTATTCGTGCTTGCAACCGACAACGTGGCCATTGTTCCTTATAACCTTTTGGATGAAAAGGCAGAAATCATTAAGGAAACATTGGAAGTTGAAGTTGTAAAGTCTTCTATTTCCGGATCCAGCCTTATTGGATCTTTAGCTGTAGCTAATTCAAATGGTATTGTTGTTTCCCCACATGTTTTGGATAGGGAAGTTAAGCAGTTTGAGGACATAGGCTTAAACGTTGCATGCATTCCGGGCCAGTACACCGCCGTCGGAAATATCGTGGCGGCAAACGACAAAGGCGCAATCGCCTCTCCGTTTTTAAGCCCTGAAGCAATTGAAGTGCTTGAGGAAACCCTTGACGTTGACGTAAAGACATCCCATATTGTCGGAAGCGACATTATCGGGTCTCTAATCAAGGTCACAAACAAAGGGTTTTTGATGAGCAAGAACGCCCTTGCCTCAGAAGTTAACTTTGCTCGTGAAGTATTTGGTGTTGAGGGAGATATCGGTACTGTTGGAAGAGGAATTCCTTTGGTCGGCGCATGCATCCTTGCAAATTCCACAGGAGCAATAGTCGACAAAGACAGTACAGGTCCTGAGATGGCTAGAGTTGAAGAAGCGTTAGGCTTTTTGGATGATGATTTTTAATTAATTGATCATGAGGGATTTTATATGATAACAAAAATTTACAGAGTTAAAGGTACTTTTGTAATGGGTGACGAATACCATGACTTTACCAAAGAATACAAAGCAACCTGCGAAAGCGACATAGAGGAAAAAATCTATGAAAGGTTCGGAAGTAAACATGGTATCAACAGGAACCAGATTTCAATCGATTCAATCGAGGAAATCGCTCCTGAAGATGTCGTAGACCCAATCGTAAAAGAAATTTTATAGGCGCATTGAGGGATTAACATGGAAGACCAGCAAAGATTAAACAGTCTTGTTAATGAAATCAATGTATACAGACAGCAGGCTGAATTGATTCAACAGCAGATTGAATTGATTCAGGCTTCAATCGCTGAAGTTGATGCACTGTTCGCTACATTAGAGGAAATCGAAGGCAGGGACTCAGTTGAGGCTTTTGTGCCTGTCGGTGCAGGTTCCTTTGTTAAAGGGGAACTCAAAAGCACAGATGAAATCATTGTAAGTATCGGTGCAGGAATTGCAGTCAAAAAAGATGCTGACGGCGCTCGCGAAATCTTGAACGGTCAGAAAGAGGATTTGAAAGACAGTTTGGACAAGATGCTTGCTAACCTGCAGCAGACCACCGACATTGTTGGAAATCTTCAGGCTCAGGCCGAGCAGATTGCGGCTGCAGCTCAAGGTAATATGACCCAGATGGGTTAGATTATCTTCTTTTATTTTTTTTAAAAGTGAAATCATGAATGGAAAGTTACTTTCAAAATTAGCGATAGCTCTGTTCCTTCTGGTTCTGTCAGTGGGTTTTGTTTCATCATTCGATGAGTATAATGAAACATTCACCGCAAGCGCAGGTGAAGGGGCAAGTCAACCACTCAACACTGCAAACGAAAGCGATTCCAGTTCAAATGACACTAACAATACACAGGATGGCGGCAAGACCACCGTCAACACTTACGATAAGGCAACTGGTAATCCCTTTTTAGCATTAGTGGTTGTAATTGTATGTTTGGTATTGGTCAGATATAGGAATTAACTATATCTGCTTTTCTTTTTTTTTTAAAAATTGGTAATAGTTTGTCAAGCGTTAAAAAATAAAAATAGGGAAAAATGAGTTTCCCTTAATCAGACGGACACATAAGACACTATGACTTTTTGCAGGGTGAATGCATAAGAGCAGTCCTCTTCAGGCAATTTTCACCTGCCGTCGTCAAACTCGACCCGATTTGTTTTTGAAATAGAATGTCGCCTTTGTTATTTTTGTGTTTTTGTTGTTCTTTTTAAAGACGATTCTGTATTCCTTATCGTCGTCATCATATCTTACGTTCAATCCTATTACATCATTGGTTTTCAATACCTTATTGCCGGTCCCTTCAAGAGTTGTCTGGTATTGTTTTCCTCTGATGAATTTGGAATTTTTTGATGGGTCGTTTTTATCTGCAGCGGTAACTGTGAGTTTTTTGGATTTGAATATGTTGTATTTATTGTCTGCTGAGGTAATCACGACCTTGTGTGTTCCGGTCTTTAACCTTTTGGCATTGACCTTTGCAATGCCGTAGGAATTTGTTTTGACTTTAAATTTTTTTGCTTAATATCCCGTTTCGATTTTGACTTTTAATTTAACGTTATTTAGAGGCATACGTCTATATTTGTCTTTGACTTTTATTTTAAAAGCACTGTTTTTTTGTTTTTCGATACAACGGAATTAGGACAACATCACTGTCTGCGGCAGTAACGATGCCGACGAATATCGTCAAAAGCAATAGCAGCAAAAAAATTTTAGTTAATACTTTAAAGTTCAATTCAAATCCTCTTTCAATCGAGCAAATGTTGATTTCTCGATAAATATACTTTATCTTCATTTATATATAAGTTAGTATTACATTTTTTGATATACGTGAACATAATATTAATGATTTTTAAAAAAAATATTCAAAAATCTAAGTATGCATTTGACCAAAGTAAGAACTGGGGATTTTCAATATTTTTTCATTTCTTTTTCGTGATGTCCCCATTTTCTAAAATCTTATTTATATGTAATTACATAGTATAAACTAATTTTATAAAAATTAAACAGGTTGGGTTAATTTTGTTTGATTCTCTAAAAAAGAAATTTTCAAGAACAAGTGAAAAACTGGAAGAGGAACTTGTTGAAGAAGCAAAAAATGAAGATAATATCGAAGAGGAAACCGGTGGAAGATTCTCATTTTTCTCTTTTGGACGTAAAAAGGAAGAAAAAGAAGAGGAAGAGGAAGAAAATCTCCTTCCTGAAGCTGAAGAGGAAGAAAGCGAAAAGGAGAAAAAATCCCGTTTCTGGAGTCGCAGCAAAGACGATGATGATGAAGATGTAGAAGAGGAAGCCGAGGAGGAAGCTCCTGAAGAGGAAGTTGAGGAAGAGCCTGAAAAAGAGGAGAAGAAGTCCCGCTTCTGGAGCAGAAACAAAGATAAAGAAGAAGATAAGGAAGAAGTTGAAGAAGAGAAAAAGTCCCGCTTCTGGAACCGCACTAAGGCCGAATCCGCTGACGGGGAGGCCACAGGCGGAATGTTTTCTTTCGTCCGTGAAAAGACAATTCAGGAAAAGCACGTTGAGGACATTCTCTTCGAGCTTGAAATGGAACTTCTACAGGGTGATGTTGCAATGGAAGTTGCAACCGAAGTCGTTGAAAACGTAAAGGAAAATCTTGTCGGCAAAAAAATCAAGAGAAGTAACGACATCACTGAATACACATTCTACGCCCTTAAGGATGCGGTTGCAGAAATCATTGATATTCCGGGTCCTTCAATGACTGAAATGCTTGAAGAGAAGGCAGCTAAGGGAGAACCTCTGGTCGTGATGTTTGTCGGAATCAACGGTACAGGAAAAACCACAACCATCGGAAAGCTTGCCAACTACTACCTCAAAAAAGGATACACTCCGGTCATTGCAGCATCAGATACATTCAGGGCAGGTGCAATCGAGCAGGTCACCTACCATGCAGACAATGTCGGTGTTAAAATCATCAAGCACAAGAAAGGCTCTGATCCTGCAGCTGTGGCATTTGATGCAGTCGAGCACGCCAGGGCACAGGGCAAGGAACTGGTTTTAATCGATACTGCAGGAAGAATGCAGACCAACACAAACCTTATGGATGAAATGAAAAAGATCAAAAGGGTTTCAAAGCCTGATTTGGTGATTTTCGTCGGGGACGCAATAACAGGTAACGACGCAACCGAACAGGCACGAAAATTCAACGAAGCCATCGACATAGATGGTGTAATCCTTACAAAAGCCGATGCGGACAGCAAAGGCGGAGCATCACTTTCAATCGGTTATGTCATCAAGAAGCCTATCCTGTTTTTAGGAGTGGGCCAGGGATATGACGACATCATGGAATATGACGCCGACTGGATGCTTGACCAGTTATTCTCACAGGATGAGGAGGCGGTTGATGAAACTTAAAAACGTCCTCTCAATCGTTCTGGTAATCCTTGTGATAATTGCCGTATGGTTCACAATATTCAATCCTTCAAGTTCAATTGTCAATATAGATCCGAAGGAAGACTTTTCCATGGCAGTTACAGGAGACGTAATGTTTGCACGTAACATGGAAGGGGTTCTAAGCATGGATTCCTCACCTTTTGCAGGCGTCAGCGACGTCACTTCGGCCGTTGATTTGCTTTTGATTAACTTCGAAAATGCCGCAACAAACTCGGAGGATGCAGTCAAGGGAGACGTGCCGCTTAAGTGCAATCCGTCATATGTTCCCCTTGCAAAGGCAAACAATAACACCGTTGCGGCCATTGCAAATAATCACGTTTTCGATTATGGAAATGCCGGAATGAATGATACAGTTTCTTATCTCAAGAGTGCCGGCATCACTCCAATCGGTGCGGGCAACTCCGAAGATGAGGCTCACGCATGTGTTGTCAAGGAAATCAACGGAAGAAAGATTACCATCCTCAACTATATGGATTCTGAAAACTTTGCCGAATACTCTCAGGAGGTAATGCCTATTGCAAACGGCAGCACACCGGGATATTCCGCATATGATTCCGCCGATGCCAAAAAACAGATTGAAGCAAACAACGATTCAGACATGATAGTTGCCTACATGCACTTTGGAAACGAGTATTCCACCTCTCCAAATGAGGACCAAATCAGGATGGCTCACGAACTGATCGATTATGGGGCGGATGTTGTTCTGGGTGCTCACCCTCACGTCACACAGGGAATAGAGATGTATAAGGGTAAACCAATCTTCTACTCATTGGGAGACTTCATATTCGACCTGGCACGTGATGATACGCTCACAGCATACTTCGTCAAGATAGACCTTGTAAACGACACCGGAACATGCACTGTCTATCCTGTTCACATTTCAAATTACCTGCCTGAGCATATGGATGCCGATGAGGGCAAATCACTTTTAAGCGGTTTATCCCCTCAATGCAGTCAATTAGAAATAACAGACAATGGAACAGGTAAATTAAGCTTTAATTTAACTGATAGTTAATTTTATCAGTTAATTACTTTTTATTTTTTTATAAACTGCCTTTAAAATCAATATCCATACTCCTGAAAAGTCGCCATTAATCTAATTAAAATTCTATAGATTTAAGCTTTTTATAGCTCATTTTAAAATAATGATTATTAAAAAGGTTATTTCCATACTTTTTTAATCTGTGATGGTTAAATTAACTTGTTTTAAGGCCAGTTTCTTATTAAAAACATTTATATATGTTTTTAGATATACATTTATTTAAAAAATTTTTAAAGGTGAAAAAATTACGATAAAAAACAAAGCATTGGTTTTGGCGGTTGCGCTTTTCCTGTTTTTGATGGCAGGTGCGGTGAGTGCGGCAAACCAAACCGATGTAATTACTACTGATGCCGACTCAAACGATTCTCCGCTTGAGGGGGATTTGTTGGCTGAGTCATCCCAAAGCGCCATGGGAGATAAGGCGCAAATAGAAACTAACATTAAAAGCAATGACACTGCCGTCTTAAATGGTGAGGATTTCACTGTAAGGTTGACTGATTCAGATTCAAAACCCCTTTCCGGAAAATCAGTGCAGTTCAACCTCAGTGATGTTTTAACAAACTCAACAACCGACGGCAATGGTGTTGCAAAACTCAAAGTCAATGTGACACCTGGCAAATACAGTGTCAACTACCTGTTTTCAGAAAGCGGATATGCGACCTGCAGGAATTCAACCGACATACTGGTCATTTCCACTTCTGCCTCACAGATTAAGGCCGATTCATATGTTGCATATGTGGGGGTTGTAAACACCTATGAGGTCACCCTGACTGTAGGCGACATTCCTCTTTCAAATCGTGAAGTCATCTTCACACTGAACGGCAAAAAATACTCATCAAAAACAGACGAAAATGGAAAGGCGGCACTAAACATTACAGAAGAGGTTGGAACCTACATTCTTGACTACTACTATGCTGGAGAAAAGAATATCAACGCGACTTCAGGTTCAGTCAAGATAAAGGTCAAAAAGGGAATGCCCACAACATTCAAGAAATATGACTCACAGGTTTACAGAGACGGCAAGGCAGGATATTTCAAGGTCAGGCTTGTCGATGCAAGGGGCGAACCATTAAAGTCCAAAAAAGTGATTTTCAAACTTAAGGGCAAGAAATACGTCAAAAAGACAAATGAAAAGGGAATTGCAAAAATCAAGATTAATCTCAGGACTGGCTCATATAAGGTTAAGGTCGGATTTGCAAAGACTTCCGTCTACAACAAGGCTGTCAAGAAGTTCACCATAAGGGTAAAGTCCACACATGCAACCAACAACGGAATGTGGCTTTTCGGAAGGGACATGAAAAGCGTTGACTTTGCAAAGCTCAAGAAATACGGATTCAATCAGGTATTTCTAAACTTCAAGGCACTGGAGCTTCACGGCAAAAGCGCAGTTGAAAAATGGATACAAACTGCAAAGTCCTATGGAATAAAGGTTCACCTGTGGATGCAGGTATTCTACGGCTCCAACAACTGGCAAAATCCGGTGAAAAACGGCAAAATCAATTATAATCTAATCAACTCAAAGCTCAAGGAAGTCAAGAAATACGCAAAAATCAAGGGTATTGCAGGAGTTCACTTTGATTATGTAAGATACCCTGGAAATGCATACAAGTCACCAAATGGGGTAAAGGCGGTAAGTACATTCGTAAAAAAGGCTTCACATGTGGTTCACAAGACAAACAAAAAGCTTATAGCTTCAGCTGCCATAATGCCTGAGCCTTCTTCACTCAAATACTATTACGGCCAGGACATTCCAACCATAAGCAAATACCTTGATGTGCTTCTTCCTATGGTTTATAAGGGAAATTATCATGCGGGAACTGCCTGGATTAAGTCCGTAACAAATACTCTTGTAAAACAATCCAAGAAAGCAAAGGTCTGGACAGGACTTCAGTCATACAGGTCAGATGCCAATCTCAATAAGATTCCTGCCAAGGAACTTAAGGGCGATGCAAATGCTGCCGCTGCAGGTGGAGCATACGGTATAATCCTATTCAGATTCGGACTGTTTAACTACATAAACTTCAAGGAGGTCTAAAATGAAAAATAAGATTTTTATGTTGCTTGTTTTTGCTCTTGCGGTAATGACGCTTTCTTGCGTATCTGCTAGCGATAATGCAACAGACATTTGCTGTGATGACTCAATTTCCCAAAGCATCGATGAGGAGGTCATAAGCCAAAGCGTGGATGAAGTTACTCCTCTTAGTGAGAAGGTTACTTCACATATTACTATCAATAAGGTGACAGCTTATGAGTCACTTCCAACCAACTTATCTGCAAAGCTCACATCAAACGGTCAGCCATTGCCTTCAAAGCCAGTCAAGATAAGCGTTGGCGAAATGGAGTATGATAAGGTCACAGACCTTAATGGAATTGCCAGCGTTGTCCTAAACCTTTCAAAGGGAGAATACACTGTTAAATTCGTCTTCAGCGGTGATGATGACACATGGCCATCATCTGCAATTACCTCAGTAACAGTTGAGGAGGCAAAATGGACTGATATAAATCTTGGAGACATGCATATCAACTACAGGCAGGGCTCTTCATGTCTGTTCTATGTTCAGCTCACAACCGGGGGGGGATATCCGGTAGAAAACCAGTGGGTCAACATCAATGTCAATGGAAAGACCTACACCGTTAAGACAAACAAGAACGGAAATGCGAAGGTTTATCTGAACCTTAAAAAAGGAAAATACAAAGTCAAATGTTCATTTGAAAAGACTCCACAATATCTTTCATCAAGCAAGACCTTTAAAATCACGGTCAAACCCAAGATTTCAAAGGGCAACGGATATTGGCTATGGCCGGTCCATATGAAAAGCGTAAACCTCAAAAGCCTTGCAAGCAAGGGGACAAAGCATATTCTGCTTCATGTGGAGGCAGTGTCAGCTTATGGAAAATCCGCAGTTCAGTCATTCATCAAAAAGGCCCATAAGCATGGAATCAGGGTTCATATGTGGATGCAGGTTGCATATAACGGCGGAAAATGGGTTTCACTTGTTGACGATCACGGCAAAATCAGATACTCATTCTTATTAAATAAGATTTTACAGGCAAAAAAATATGCTAAAATCAAAGGGGTGGACGGAATTCACTTTGACTATGTCAGATACGGTGGAACCGCACATAAACATCCAAATGCAGTCAAATCAGTCAACTGGTTTTCCAAAAGGGCAAGCCTTGCTATTCACAAAGTAAGGCCAAACTGCATAGTTTCAGCAGCCCTGATGCCTGAGCCTAAGATGATGCACTATTATTACGGTCAGGACGTGGCGACAATGAGCAGATACATGGACGTGCTGATACCGATGGTATATAAGGGAAACTACCACCAGACAACATCATGGATCAAGTCCGTAACCAAGACATTTGTCGGACAGTCAAACGGTGCGCAGATCTGGACAGGACTTCAGTCATACTACTCTGACAACAACGTCAAGAAACTGCCTCAAAGCTCACTTCTAAAGGATGCAAAGGCAGCCAAAAGCGGTGGCGCATTGGGAGTGATCCTGTTTAGAATAGGCATAAGCTGCAATTTCAACTTCAACAAGGTTTAAAAGTTCAATCTTTTAAATCCTATTTTTTTAATTTTAAATTCACCATTTGCGTTTGGAAAGAGCTTTCAGACGTTTTTTCTCAATATTTTTCTTCTTTTCGGACTGGTATTGCCGGTTCTGGCGATTGGTTGTTGTTTCATTGTTTCGCATGACGGTTACAAGGTCAATGGAATTGCCGCTGCAGGCCATAATCAGGCGTATCTCCTTATAGTCCTTTCCCGGCGGAGCCTCAAATACCGCAGCATACTTGTCGGCCTCGACATGCTCCCAGCTTATAGGCTCTTCACACATGAGGCAGTCTATGACATACTCACGTGATATTCCGTTTTCATTAAGCCTTTCAATGAAGTGGCGGTTTTCAAAGCACCAGTTGATGCCGGCGGTCTCTCCCATCAGAAATTTGTCAAAAACATTCATTGAAATTAGTTATGTAAAAGATATTATATAATGATTTACAAAATTATTAGCATGTCTGAAAGAAACCAGTGGGATTCATCACTTTCATTTATTCTTGCCATGATAGGTGCCGCTGTCGGATTGGGAAATATCTGGCGGTTCAGCTATGTGCTTTATTCAAATGGTGGGGGCTCATTTTTCATTCCCTATCTCATAGCAATAGCCATCATGGGGGTCCCGTTTCTAATATTGGAATATGGTGTCGGATTCTCATACAAGGAATCCTTTTCAAAGATCATGAAGAGTATCAATCCAAAATTCGAGATTGTAGCTTGGATTTTGGTTCTGTTTGTATTTATAGTTACGATTTATTATATGGTTATCCTGAGTTGGGATCTTGTGTATCTGGCTTCAAGTTTCACCTTCAGCTGGGGAACCGATGCGGCGTCATACTTCGTTCAGAATGTGGGTGGAAGCTCAAACCTTGACAATGCCAGTTTTCTTCTGATTCCTACAACAATCGGAGTCGTTGTTTTATGGATTGTATTATGGTTCATTTCCCACAGAAACGTTGATAAGGGTATCGGTAAGGTCTCAAAGATTCTAATTCCGGCACTCTTTATTATAATGGGAGGAATCATTGTCTATGCCTTGACCCTTCCGGGAGCGAATGTGGGTATTGCAACCCTTCTGACTCCGGACTGGACGAAGCTGGCGGACATCAACATATGGCTTGCGGCATTTTCACAGATAATCTTTTCCCTGAGTATTGGTCAGGCAATTGCGCTTATATATGCCAGTTATCTTCCTGAAAACTCCAAACTCATCGACAACGTTCTTATTGTGGTTGCATCAAACTCCCTTTTTGAGATATGTACTGCATTTGGAGTATTTTCAATTCTCGGTTACATGTCAGTTACCGGAGGAACTCCAATGGTTCAGCTTATTACCGAAGGAACCGGACTGGTATTCATCGTATTCCCGATGATTTTCAACATCATGGGACCTATTGGAAGAATCATGGCTCCGCTTCTGTTTCTGGCGATACTATTTGCGGGAGTCACTTCAGCCCTCGGTTTCCTGGAGCCGATGCTGAGCACTGCAGGGGATAAGCTTGGATGGTCAAGAAAGAAGACTTCCACAGTCCTGTGTATTGTAGGATGTCTTTTATCATTGCTTTTAACATCCGGAATCAGCAGCTACCTTGTCGGAATAATTGATTCATTCGTAAATGAATTCGGCATATTGCTTTTAATAGGAATTCAGTGCATAATATTCGCATGGTTTTACGGTGTCGACCATTTCCTTCCTGCACTCAACCAGTATTCCACATTCAAGGTAGGCAGGATTTGGTCATTAGTAATCAAGTATCTGCTTCCCTGCATTTTGATAGTGATGTGGATTGTCGGAATAATCAATCTATTCTCATCTGCAAAGACTTTTGAGCTGATTGTCGACTTGGTGATAATTGTGGGCGTAATGGTATTTGCAGTAATCCTGACTAAAATCAAACCAGCAAATGAGTAAATCTCATTTGCCAAATTCTTTTTTTAATAGTTTTTGTAGGCGTCATATCCTGCGTACAGATGATATGCGGTTTGAAGTACGCTCCCCAGAGGGTTGTTCATGAAAAACCATATGAATATGTGAAGTAGGATTGCAGCACCGAAGAGTCCAAGCCCTTTCTGTTTGTCATTGTTTAGATACTGTCCGAGTCCGGGTATAATAAATGAAAAAATACCATATTTTAGGGAATTGCTATCCATTACCATCATCTCTTTTATTTATTTCATCTTAATGTTTAATTAAAATTACTTTGTCATTAATTATTTTAATACTTTTAGATTT
>NZ_JBGVFE010000070.1:0-3580 GCF_045120835.1 Methanobrevibacter sp. | reverse complement strand
TTCTCTCTGCTTAATGCTTTCGGACATCTTCCGCCTACATTAATGCATATTCCTGTTTTCTTTGGCATATCTTCTATGTTTTAATTATATTATTTATCAGCTAATTTATCTACGAACAACTTTTCAGCTGCTGTGCGGTATTCCACAAATAATGGGTCTATATCATTATTTCCACAAAGTGGTAAAATTGTATCGCATACCGTATTTTCTATTGCTGTTCTCAATTCTGCTTTTTTACTGTTCAATTTGTATTCAGTGACCAACAGATTATCCACAAAATCGGTAATCGATTTAGCAAGTACAGCATCTTTTACCAACAGTTTCGTTGTTTCTTCCATCTGTTTTCCAACACGTACCCACTTCCGGCTAAATCCGCTTCCCGTACTGAATGCCTTGAACGTTGCTCCCGTATCGGGATCAGTCTTGTCTTCCAAGATACCTAAACTGTGAAGAATGATTGAATAAGGTAACAGCTTTGCACGTTTGTCCATATTGCTTGCTTCAAAAAGTTCAGGCAATGAATTGGTGAACGATTCAGTATGAAGCAGAACCTTATTCAACTCTGCTTGCGGTCCATGTGTCAGCTCTTTGTATTTTTGCTCCATATATTTCAAGTTGTTGATGTAACGGAGTGGCATAGAGAATGAGGCTGAAACAATTACCATCTGATGGCTCTTATTATTGAGTGCCACATCGGTTGCTGGATTGAAACCAGGACATTGCTGAGCAAAAGTATTGATGAATTTTTCACGGAACTTGGAATTTTTACTATTAGCAGGCAAGCACAACTGAACCATTCGATCCATACCAAGTGCTGGCTGTCCGGCAATGACCTTACCCATTTCTGCAGTATCGAACTGCATGAAGCAAGTTGCTTGTTCAATTAAACTTCTGACATAATTTTCCAACGCTTCGTCAGTCGGGTATTCTTGTCGGATTTTATCAAGAATATTCACGTTCAGTATTTGCAGGCTTTCATCTCCATTTCCCAAATCTGTAAGATCAGCCTTCGCATGATTCTCACAAACGATCAAGATGCTTCTTGTCATTTCATCGTAACTACCCAAACTGTCGTTCAGGGAAGCAAATGTACGCATGTCTTCACCTAATGGTTTCACTAACGTTTCACGGACATCTCTTGCACAAGCTTTCTGTTTATCCTTATCCATTATCAAACTCTTGGTAGTTGTATGAATTATCACCGGATCATACTTTTTATCAAGCACTTCAGCTTCACCGGAAGCGGTATCAGATTTGATTTTACATTTGTTTTGTGCAGACTTGACAACCCCCTTCAAAACTCCTTCAAGTGAAGTGTTGAAATCCGTCATGCCTTTCAGCATTATATTAAGCTGTTCGTTGAGTTTCATAAGTAATGTTTTGGCATACTTGAAACTTTCAATCTCTGTTTTTGCTGTATATAATTCACACTTTGCAGATTGATATTTATTGAATATCTTTCTAGCACTAGTAAAAATACCTTGATTATTCCATTCATTATTGATTGCTTCAATATCAACAAGCGTAGTTGTATTGATATAATTATTGGTATCTGCAATCCGGTTGTCGAATTGCTGGATACGTTCCTCATTGACAGAAATCAACAATTGCACATATTTAATGACTTCGAGTAACGATTTTGTTCCTGCAAGCCATTCATTGAATAGCCGAGTTTCAATATGTCTTCTGATGAAAGCGGCATATCCATTGTTCTCAGCCTGCTGCTGTTCGAAGAAATGAACCACACCTCCATTACGGAAGTTTCTGTTCCATTCTATTTCGCAACTTTCATTAAACGTATCGAGCCAGTATTTTTGTTTGCCTTCCATCGCATCTGTACCAAAGAATTTGGTAATGTTTTCCCAATAACTGTAATATTCTTGCCAGTTATCCGTTACACCTCTGATATCTTTTATAGCTGTTTGAAGGGTTATATGACGATCCGAAATTTTCAACGTTTCAAGTTCTCCTTGATTAGTTGTCGTCAATAAGGCATGATAGCCCAATCCTACTGCAGCAAGGGCACATGTATCGAATCCCTTACTATCCACCCAATTGTTAAAGGCCAATTGTTTGGTGACCTGTGCTGTATATTCGAGTGAAACATAATCGATAATTTCTTCTTCAGGATACTCTATTCTTTTTGTACCAAATGTAACGAATTCACGTGAATGGACATTCATTCCTGCTTCATCCTTTTCGGGAGCGTTACCTTTATTTTCAGCATTCATCAAACGTTCCATAACACCGCTTGCACCTAATTGTCCAGGCACAATGGTACGTTGATAGATGAAGTCAGCAACTGCATCTGTCAACTTGCCAGATTTGGGAAGTACTTTATTTTCTTCATTGAAGTTACTGAACAGATAAGCCTTGTTGAAAGCATCACTATCTTTCAATAAACGTGCGACCTTTTGTGTCTGATAATCAAGGTTACCGGAAACATCGAACGGATGATATTGATCGAGTGACAAAGCATTCAGCTCCATCAATGCTGCAAAACCATTAGCATGATAAAAACCTGCATTATGATTTTCCGGCACTAATATTTCTGGCACATATAAATAGAGAAACAAACGGAAATTGGCTCCTAATGGTGCAATTACCTTTTTGATTTGAGCCACTACATCAACGATAGAACCAGAACCTGTACCACCAGCCAAACCTGCACAAACATGAAAATCAACCTCGGCATTTCCTTGATTTGTCATCTTCTCAATCAATTTTTTCAAGCGAGAATCAAAACTATTGTCTCTATCGCGCATACTGATATTGTTAGCCATCAACATTCTTCCAAATCGACGGCGTTGTCCACCGATGCCTGTGCTTATGATTGATGCCACTGTGGCATTTTGAAGTAGTTCCAAATCCCGGTCAGGCAAAAATGCCTCAATCCCAGGAAAAGCGTGTGGAGTTGCCATGACAGTTGAACTGATTCCGTGAATGCACACTTTCTGTGCCGGACCGAGATGCAATGGCTCACCCATGTACTTCCAGTCTTCCTTATTATTCAAATCTTCCATTGAAGAATCCACATAAAGATATTCCAAGTTTGTTTCACCTGTAATATCCTTTTTCTTTGTTTCAGCGTAAATACGCTTTCGCAACCCACACAGGATTTTACCACCTGTACCGCCTAAACCAATAATAAGATGATTTGCCATAATTTTATATTTTAGAATTAATTTTTGCTAATTGAATTTATCTATATCTTCTGCGATGATATCCTCCCGATGACACAGGTATTCTACCATTTTTATACTCTGTTTTTTGAGAATACATTCCTCTATCAAATATCATCACCACAATACAAGCTATCACAATATATCCCAATGCCCACAACAGATTACTCCATATCACATCATTCATTTCGCTACGCACTTCTTGAGGCATAGCAAAAGCAAGGTCGGCTACATGATTTCCACTGAAATCTGCCAACTGAAGATAATTACCCAACATGGGATAATCATCTATCAACATATCAAAGATAGCTTGACTTTCATTAGCATTGACTACACCCGATACTTGTTCCGCAAATTGACGCAAAGACAATTCCATAGACTCGGTCGACTCTTTTACC
>NZ_JBGVFE010000069.1:0-3297 GCF_045120835.1 Methanobrevibacter sp. | reverse complement strand
ATTCTCCTTATTCAAATCAACTGCAGTAATCTGTGAGTTGTTGTAAGTCCTGTAATATAGGACGCCCCTCTTGGTATTGTAGCAGGACGTATAGATTGTATACTCGTAGAGATTAGGATCTGAGATGAATGTGCAGCCGTTCTGCTGTTCGACAGAACCCAAAATATGGAAAAACTGGCTTACGCTGCTTGCTTCATCATTATCTGAATATGAGTTTGCACGTGTGAAAGCTACTTTGGCAAATCTTGAAGCGGAAGACAAGTCTCCCGGAAGGCCGATTGCACCCATTCCCCTGGAATATTCATCCAAATCAATTTCACCTCCGAAGGTATTTTCCGGATTTCTATTGGACAATGCCCTGTAATTGTTCAGGTAAAACAGTTGCTTGTCAAATGGAGGATTGTTGGTCAATACCCCAACGGGATTGTCATAGACTTTCAGGCCCTCAGCCAAAGGTTCAACTACAATCGCCTCATTTTCATCTGAAATCATCCAATGAAGTGGAGACAACGGCAATTCGTCTGCAAAATTGATGTCAACAAGGTTTATTTCGCCAAGTACTTCACGAGCTTCGCTTACACTGGCACAGGTTCCAAGAAGATATGGAATAAGTTCAAAAGGAGTGATGTTGATCATATCCTCTTCAAATTCCCTATATACTGCATTGCCTGCAAAGTTCAATCCGGCCATTGCCAGTCCCTTTTCATTGCATGCATCGTAGTATAACGGATATCCGTCAATTCCCGCAGCAATGCCGATTATTGCATAGTGTGTTTTTATCGCATCGATTTTCCTGAATTCAAATTCATAATTTCTCGGAGTAACGGTTACCCTTTCATTATATGAAATTTCATAATCAAAGTTACGTCCGAAATAATGATCATCTGTTATGTAATTGCTTGCTGTACACATATTATCACCTCATAAGAAATTTGAATAATTCAAAGCCCTTTGCTTGATGTCTGCAAAATTATCGTCAATCAACAATTCACCATTTCTAAATACTGTCTGAAGTAAATCATCACCATCAGCATCAATTGGAAGTGTTTTAAATGAATCGTTTTCTTTTATTAATTTAAATCTTCCTGTCTTTGACTTTTTACTTGAATCTAAAGGGTTTTTGAAAATATCATGCCACTCGCCATCACGCAGTTGCGCTGAACATTTAAATGCGTTCCTTTGGGTGTCACGGTTGACTGCAGTGTGCAGGCCTCCGCCCATACCGAAAATGATGTTTTCCGCTGCCCAACCGCCGGATTTCATGGCAAAAAGTATGTCACGTATTTTTTGATAATTCAAACCGTCACCCCACAGAAGACCGATATTAAGGTCAAATACCTTATATCCCTTATCGGTAAGGTGGCTTCCAAAGCCTTCAGCCAATAAGGTCAAACAGTCAATAGTAGTGGATACAGGCTCTCCGCTATCCGGTCTAAATACTATCTTATTGTTTTCAACATCCAAAAAGTTTAAAATGGCTTCGTTCAGCTCCCCGCCAGACTTGCCCGCTTCGGTTAAAAAGTTCCTGTAATTATAGGAATCAATAACAATTGACAAGATTCCCTCCTTTGCATTATCGATAACATTGAGAATCTGTTCCATTTCACCTTCAGGACCAAGTGACGTCATTACGCTGTGTTCTGTTGCCTGAACGGAAAATCCATATAAGTCTGAGTCGTTGTAGTAGTTTTCAGGTATTGTCAAAGCAGGTATTGTATCTGTTCCGGAAAAGCTGAGCAAGTGTGCTGAACCGGACAGCATTGAGGATTCGGTTGAAGTCGCTCCGCGATATCCGAAATCGTGCAGCATAAAGTCAAGATTATCCTTGCAGGAACCGGTTACGTCCAAATAGAAGTTGGCAAGTTTTCTTACTTCAGCTGAAAGTGTTGCAACGGTAGAGGGATACCAAACCTGCAATAGCAAGGATTCAAGGTAATTAGGCAACCAATAGGATTTGCTGTCGGTATTTTCAACTGTCATCAAAACATTGCTTACATCAACCGGAGTTCCTTCAGGAACCGCCCTGATTTCAACCGGCAGATAACCGTCATGCTCATCCAAAATATACTGCCAGCCATCATAATTAAAGATTCCTTCGCCGATATGGGCAGAAATCAGCCTGTCTGCCTCATCAATCCTTTCCGGGGTTACGACTTGACCTTCAAAATACTTTTTGATTATATATTGAAGTCCATAAAAGATAGTCTTGTTAAACTCAGCGCCTACCCTGCTTTCAAGGTATGAATAAATCTTTTCTGTTCCTTTCGGGTAGAAATAATGATGAGTTACCTTATAGCTATCTGTTAAAAGACAAATGTTGTTTTCTATCATAATACCCCTTGTCATATTATATGTGCATTTGACAGTGAAATATCTTTTTGTCAATCGAAAAAAAGTAACTGATAAATCTGGTGATATTGGTTAAAAAAGAAAAAAGAAAAAAGATCTAGATATAGCTAGTATCTTGTTTTCTGAAGTGTGCTTGTGGGTGATCGCATAACGGACAGACTTCAGGAGCGTCAGTTCCATAATGGATGTATCCACAATTGTTACATTTCCATGCAATCTCTTCGTCTTTTTTGAATACTTTTCCTGCTTTGATTTTATCAGACAATGCATTGTATCTGTCTTCGTGTGCCTTTTCGGTTGCACCTGCAGCATCAAACAATTCTGCAATATCATCAAAGCCTTCTTCACGTGCGGTTTCAGCGAATTCCTTATACATGGAAGTCCATTCTTCATGTTCGCCTGCTGCTGCATCTGCAAGGTTGGTTTCGGTGTCAGGCACTCCTCCACCGTTCAACAATTTGAACCAGATTTTTGCATGCTCTTTCTCATTGTCGGATGATTCCTGAAAAATTTCT
Source organism: Methanobrevibacter sp. (assembly GCF_045120835.1). Classification (GTDB taxonomy): domain Archaea; phylum Methanobacteriota; class Methanobacteria; order Methanobacteriales; family Methanobacteriaceae; genus Methanocatella. The sequence continues at coordinate 433 of NZ_JBGVFE010000069.1, read as the reverse complement.
TTAATTTCAACATAACCGTCCTTTTTAGCCTGAGAAGCATAGAATTCGTATTTTACACGTGCTTGGGATTCGCCAGCAAGTGCGGCTTTTAAATTTTCTTCGGTTTTACTTCCTTTTAAATCTGCCATGTTATCATCTCCGTATTAGAAATAGTGACCAAACTTATATATAAGGTTTTGGTAATGAGTCGGTGAATCAAAAAATTAAAAAAAAATAAAGAGCTTATTTGAAGTTGGTAGCTCTTTCTTCGAAATGTGCTTTTGGAAGTCCGCATACAGGACATTTTTCAGGTGCGTTAGGACCTGAGAAAACAAATCCACAGTTTTCACATTTCCATTCGATGTCTGCTTCCTTGTTGAATACTGCATCGTTTTCAACGTTTGCAAGCAGGGTTCTGTATCTTTCTTCGTGTTCTTTTTCGATTGCTCCTACT
>NZ_JBGVFE010000068.1:0-9773 GCF_045120835.1 Methanobrevibacter sp. | reverse complement strand
AATTTTTTTTTAAGTTCAATCTAGGTTGACTAACTTTTTGATTCTTATATTTGATGGAAAATATCTTTTATAAAAATATTTAAATACTTTTAAATTAAGATTTATTAATTGTAATATCTTATTAGTAAAACGTATTACTTTTTTTCATAATTATTTATAATTGAGTAATACTGATTTGTGGATATTACTTTATAATTTAATTAAAAGTAATTTTTGATGAGGAAAACAAAATGGACACAAAATATATTATCGGTGCAGTTGTTGCAGTAATTGCAATAATTGGTATAGCTGCATTCGCTTTGGGTGGAGGAAGCACAGAGCATGCAGCCAATGAGTTAGTAACCTGTGTTGCGGCTCACGGTGAAGAACCGGAATTTGGTTTTGACCCAATGCATGGTTGGGGATATCACGATTCTGGAACAGACCCTCTTATACAAAGTACAATTTTAAAAAGAGATAAGGACAATAATTTCGTAAATGATTTGGCTACAGGTTATGAAATCTCTGATGACTTGAAAACATACACAGTAACCATTCGTGATGATGTAAAATTCACAGACGGTTCACAGTTAACAGCTAAAGATGTAGCATTTTCATACACTAAAGCTAAAGAACTAGGTGAAGGAGCAGATTTAAGTTCCATGAAAGAAGCTAAAGCGGACGGTAATAAAGTAGTATTCACACTTGAAAAACCTGATTCCACATTTATTAACAAATTGACTGATGTGGGAATCGTTCCTGAAGCTAATTATAATGAAGATTCATACGGTCAAAACCCAATCGGTTCAGGACCTTATAAATTAGCTCAATGGGATAAAGGACAACAATTTATCCTAGAGAAAAACCCTGATTACTATGGAAAAGAGCCATACTTCGAAAAAATCACCAACCTATTCCTTGATTCTGATGCGGCATTTGCAGCAGTTAAAAACGGAGATGTTGATATCGCTGAAGTGGCAGTATCATATGCAAATGAAACTGTTGACGGCTACCACTTAGAATACTTCGATTCAATTGATGTACGTGGAGTTTCATTGCCTGTTGAAATGGATGAAGGAAAAGTAGCTGATGATAACTACACTATTGGTAACAATGTAACTGGTGATCCTGCTGTTAGGGAAGCATTAAACATTGGTATTAACAGACAAGAATTAATTGAAGGTGCATTAAACGGATTCGGTAATGTATCCTACAATGGTGTAGCTGGTCAATTGCCTTGGGCATATGATTCAACCATTGAAGACGGCAAAGTGGATGAAGCAAAAGCACTTCTTGACAATGCCGGATGGAAAGATACTGACAATGATGGAATCAGAGAAAAAGATGGTACTAAAGCATCATTCACAGTATATTATAAAGCATCCGCTACTGAAAGACAAGCAATTGCTGTAACTCTTGCTGAACAAGCTAAAGAATTAGGTATTGAAATTGAGCCAGTAGGTGCAACTTGGGATGAAATCGACCCTAATATACACAGTCAGGCTGTAGTATGGGGTTGGGGTTCAGCCGATCCATTCGCACTTGAACACCAATACGATTCAAGAGTGGCTGGTGTCGGATATGACAATGTACAAATGCTCAATGATTCTGCTGTAGATTCAGGTATTGATGCTGCAATGGCTCAAGACCTCAATGCTTCTTACGATTCCTGGTCCGGAGTATCTAAAGAAGCTAACAGTAATTATCCTTACATTTGGGTTGGAACAATGGATTACACCTACTTTGTAAGTGATAATTTAGACATTTCCAATAGTACACACCTTATTTATCCTCACGGTGGAGATATATGGGGTAACATCTACGATTGGACTCGTCTTAACGAAACAGCAAGTTAAACAATTAAAAATAAATGGTTTATTTTAAAATAAATCATTTTTTTATTTCTTTTTTTTATACAAATTTTCACGAGATGGTTAAAATTAACAATAAAAGATTAGTTAAATTTTTTGGATATAAGGCTATTAGATTACTAATTTTATTAATTGTTATTGCAGCAATCAGTTTTATAATGATACAGTTATCTCCAATAGATCCGGTAAAAGCTTATCTTGGCCAAAGAATTGTCAGTCAGGAGCAAATGGCAATCATGGGCGAATATTGGGGAACAAATCTGTCGTTAGGTGAAAGAGTCGTCGGATGGCTTCAAACTTTGGCATCCGGAAGTATGGGTTTCTCATTGATTTATAGGGTGCCTGTAACTGAAGTTATTGTTCAGAAATTTACAGCTTCATTTACTCTTATGGTAGTTTCATGGGTAATATCCGGAATCGTTGGTTTTGGATTGGGAGTAATTGCAGGTGCAAAGGAAGGAACTTGGATAGATAAGGCAATTAAAACTTATTGTTATGTATTGCAGTCTTCACCTACATTTTGGATTGGATTGGTACTTTTAATGGTTTTTTCTGTTTATTTGGGATGGTTCCCTATTGGGCTTTCAGTCCCTATTGGGCAATTATCTGACACTGTAACATTTTGGCAATGGCTTTATAGGATGATACTGCCTGCAATAACATTGAGTATTGTGGGAATTGCTTCTCTTACTATGTATACTAGAGATAAGCTGATTTCCGTTAAAAAAAGTGATTATGTGTTATTTGCAAAGGCAAGAGGTGAAAGCTTTTGGGGCATAATAAAAAATCATGGAATAAGAAATATTCTACTTCCGGCAATCTCAATTCAGTTCTTGTCATTCAATGAGTTATTCGGAGGAACAATTCTTGTGGAACAGGTATTTGCATATCCTGGAATTGGTCAGGCAACTGTAGCCGCAGGATTAAGGTCAGATGTTCCGTTATTGTTGGGCATTGTCATTATCAGTGCCATTTTTGTATTTGTTGGAAATCTTCTTGCGGATATAATTTATGAATATGTTGATCCAAGAATAAGGAGTGAGAACGATGAGTGAAATGCCATGGTATAATAAAGGCATATTCAGTTCCCTGAACCTAAGACAAAAAACGCTTTTGACCATAGGGCTTACAGGTTTGGTTTTGCTGATTATTTTCATAAGCGGAACATTGATTAATGCCAATTTGCCAACAGATTTTTCAATTAAAATGCAGGCCCCTTCATTTGAACATCTTTTCGGTACTGATTGGATGGGCAGGGACATGTTTACACGAACAATAAAAGGTTTGAGCCTTAGTATCATGATTGGATTGGGGGCTTCGATAATATCAAGTATAATTGCTACAATCCTTGCATTTGTTGCAAGCTTTAACAGATACTGCGATACAGTTGTATCCTGGTTAATTGATTTGTTTGCATCAATTCCGCACATTTTATTAATCATGATGATTTCCATCGCATTGGGTAAAGGTGCATTTGGTGTAATAATGGCTGTTGCATTTTCCCATTGGGTTAATCTGACAAGGGTGCTTAGGGCTGAAGTGCTTCAAATCAATACTTCGGAATATGTGAACCTATCCAAAAGATTTGGTAAAAGCAAATTGTGGATTGCAAAAGAGCATATCTTGCCTTTGGTACTTTCCCAGATATTTGTGGGAACATTGCTCGTATTTCCGCATGCAATCATGCATGAATCAAGTGTAACATTCCTTGGATTTGGTCTATCACCTCATGAACCGGCAATTGGTATTATTCTGTCTGAATCTATGTCATATCTTGCAATGGGTGCCTGGTGGCTAGCATTCTTCCCGGGTGTTTCATTATTGATTGTTGTATTGCTGTTTGATATTATCGGCGATAATCTAAAGCGATTACTTGACCCTTCCGAGGCGAATAACTAGATTGGTGATATTATGGCAAAATTATTGGAAGTAAATAATCTATCAATATCATTTACTCAATACGTTCAGGGATTGAACAGGCACGATTCCAAGGTCATATCCGATTTGACAATTGACATTGATGAAAGCGAAATTGTTGCAGTGTTGGGTTCCAGTGGTTCTGGTAAAAGTCTTCTTGCGCATTCAATCTTAGGCATTCTGCCTTACAACTCAAATGTGACTGGTGAGATAAAATATAGGGGCACTGTTTTGGACCAGGAATTAAAAGAAAAATTAAGAGGAAAGGAAATCTGCTTAATTCCTCAATCTGTAAACTACCTGGACCCCTTAATGAAAGTATCAGAACAGGCAATCGGCGAATGTAAGGATGAAGCTGAACATAAGGAGAAAAAAATAAGACAAAGGGAAATCTTTTCCAGATATGGTCTTGATGAAAGTGTAGATGATTTATATCCTTTCGAATTGTCTGGAGGTATGGCAAGGAAGGTATTGCTGTCCACAGCTTTAATTGGAGACCCGGATTTGTTAATTGCGGATGAACCAACACCGGGCCTTGATGCAAAAAGTGTTGAGGAAACTATACAGGACATCAAAAACTTAAAAGAGCACGGTAAAGGTGTCTTGCTAATTACTCACGAAATCGATGTTGCCCTAAAAACAGCTGATAGGGTTGCAATATTCTATTCTGGTTATGTTATCGAAATCAATCATGTAGAAAACTTCAAAAATACCGATAATGTATTGCATCCATATACTAAAGCATTAATCAATTCTTTGCCTAGAAATGGTTTTAATTTGACTGAAGGCGTTCAGCCATTAGGTGAAGTTCATGGATGTCCATATTACGAAAACTGCCCTATACGTTTAGATAAATGTGAAAATAACATTCCGGAACTGGAGGAACATGATGGCGTGATGATTAGGTGTTTCAATTTCAAGGAGGCCAATGATGGATCTTAAAGCGGAAAATATTTCTTTTTCATATAACAAGAAAAGACAAATATTGAAGGATGTCTCTTTGTCTGTCAGCAGTAATCAGATTATCGGATTGATTGGAGATAGTGGTAGCGGGAAATCGACTTTATGTAAAATTCTAGCAGGTTATATTTCTAACTATTCCGGAAATGTAACCCTAGATGGCAATAAAATTCCAGATAAGGATTATTATCCTGTACAGTTAATTTTCCAACATCCGGAAAAGACCATGAATCCTAAATGGAAGATGGAAAAAGTATTGAATGAAGCGTGGACTCCCACACAAGAGTTAAAAGATACTTTTGGTCTTAAAGATTCCTGGCTTACACGTTGGCCAAGTGAACTTTCCGGTGGGGAATTGCAACGTTTCAGTATAATAAGAGCATTGAATCCTAAAACAAAATTCATCATTGCCGATGAAATTTCAACCATGCTCGATGCCGTAACCCAAGTACAGATATGGGAAGCACTTTTAAAGCATGCTAGGTCCAATAATATTGGTATTTTAGCTGTTAGCCATGACCCTGAATTGCTTGAGGTCATTTGTGATGACATCCTCTATTTCGATGAGATAAATAATCTTTAATCTTTTTGGAGTTTTTAAACTCCTAATAATTATTTTTTTTATTCGTTTTCGTTTTAATTTGTTTAAATTTCAGATAAACTTTTTTGCGCTGCGTCATTGCTTAATGCATTCTTTAAATTTCTTTTTCTAATCCCTCTCAAAAAAGTTGTCTAATCATGTAAAATTGTTCTCAGTTTGTAAAATTGGCTTTAATTAGTTAAATTACATTTATTTGCAACAAAATCTATATTAATTAGTTTAATCTAATATCTAATTGTGTATATTTTGATAACTTAAAAATTAGGTGTAATTATGAGTGAAAATCAGATAACAAGAACATTATTATATGTTGGTGATGAAGGCGAAGTGTCTATGGACGTAATTATTGACCAGGAACGAGAAACAATGTGGGCAACTCAAAAGACAATGGCGGAAGTTTTTAATGTAAAAGAGAATACCATTACTTATCACTTAAAAAATATTTTTAGGGATATGAATTGGATGAAAATTCAGTTACTCGAAAAATTCGAGTAACTGCATCTGATGGTAAAAAATATAAAACAAATTTCTATAATTTGGATGCAATTATTTCAGTAGGTTACAGGGTCAACTCAAAAAATGCAACACGATTCAGAATTTGGGCCACTGGCATTTTAAAGGAGTTCATGATTAAAGGCTTCGTTTTAGACGATGAATTATTAAAGAATGGGTCAAGATTTGGAAAAGATTATTTCACTGATTTGCTTGAAAGAATCAGAGAAATTAGGGTTTCTGAAAGAAGATTCTATGAAAAATTAACCGATTTGTATGCAACAAGCCATGATTATAACAAAAATGCAGAGATTACCAGAAATTTCTATGCTAAAGTTCAAAATAAGCTTCATTATGCCGTTTCCGGTATGACTGCTCCCGAAATTATTAAAAATCGTGCAGATAGTAGCAAAGAAAACATGGGTTTAACCTCTTGGAAACATTCTCCTGAGGGTAAAATCCAGTTAAGTGATGTAAAAGTGGCTAAAAATTATTTAACTGAAGATGAATTGGCTGAACTCAATAAACTTGTTGAATTGTATTTGAATTTTGCTGAACTTCAGGCAACAAGGGAAATTCCTATGAGTATGGCTGATTGGGCACAACAATTGGATAACTTTCTAAACTTTGTAGGATATCAAATTCTAGAAGGCAGGGGTAAGGTTTCTCGTGAAGAAATTAATGATTTTGTTAAAGTCGAATTTGATAAATTCAGGCCAATACAGGATAAACTCTACATGTCTGATTATAACGAGTTTGAACGAAGAACCAGAAAATTATTGTGTGATTAAATTTATATTTGAATAAATTTTAATATTTACTTATGCAGAGCAATGATAATTCAAATAGTGTGGACATAATGCTTGGAAATCCCAAAAAAGCATTGATTCACATGTCCATACCCTTGATTATTTCATTGCTCATTTCCAGTTTATACAATCTTATTGATGCCGCTTGGGTGTCCGGTCTTGGTGCCGATGCTCTTGCGGGCGTTGGATTTTTCACCCCAATTTTCATGATTCTAGTCGGTTTTGGAAATGGATTGAGTGCAGGTGCTTCTTTTGCAATCTCCAAATATATTGGTGAAGAGGATAAGCCTAAAGCGGATAATGCTTCAATTCATTCAATTCTATTGGACATTATTGTGTCTATAGTCATAACTGTTATTCTTTTAATGTTGCTTGTTCCAATTCTCAATGCAATGGGCGTCGGTCAGACTATTGGTTATGCAACAGATTATGGAAATATCATTGTTGCAGGTTCAATTCTCATAATTCTTTCAAATGCTCTGTATGGGATTTATAGGGGAGAAGGGGACTCAACCCGGCCGATGTATGCCATGATTGCCTCAGCTATTTTGAATATGGTTCTTGATCCGGTCTTTATCTATTTCTTGAACCTTGGAGTTAAGGGTGCGGCCATTGCGACCTTGATTTCTGCAGTATTTGTTATTTTAATTCTAGTATATTGGTTCTACTTTAAAAAGGACACTTATCTAAAGCCTTATTTGGTCAATTTCAAATTTAAAATGAATATTGCAGAAGACATCGTTAAAGTGGGGATTCCGGCAAGCATTCAGCTTCTAAACAATGCGTTTTTTGCAGCAGTATTTTCTGCACTTCTCGCTTTTATTGGCTCAACAGATTCGGTTGCGGTTTACTCTACAGGATGGAGAATAGTAATAATCGGTACAACTCCGATTTTGGCCATTGGAACTGCATTGATCAGTGTTGTTGCAGCCAATTACGGAGCTAAAAATTATAAAAACATACAAATTGCACATAGGTATGCGATGAAGGTATCTATGATTTTTGCATTTGCAGTTTTAATCATTACTAACGTATTTGCAGGAGATATTGCATCTGTGTTTGCTTCCAGTGGAAGTAGCGCAAGGATTGCAGGGGAACTGACAAGTTTTCTTGCATGGATTGTGATTTACTATCCTACAATGGCGGTTGGTGTTGCGTCAACTTATGTCTTCCAGGGCATTGGAAAGGGAATTGCCGCAATGTTTCAGACAGTCATGAGGGAAACAGGTTTCACAATTCTTTTTGCAGTTTTGTTGGGTGTTGTTTTAGGTTATGGAGTCTGGGGAGCCTGGATGGGAATAGTTCTGGGTGAAATTGTCTCCAATAATATCACTATGGTCTGGGCGGACTGGCAAATTAAAAAATTAATGGATATTAATGATTAAATGCCATTAATATCTTTAAAGTAGATTTTTTCATCACATATGGTTTCTACTAAAGGCATATCGTGACTTACGAGCAAAAATCCCATATTTCTTTTTTTGACTATTTTTAAAACAGAATCAAGAATCTGAGCTTGTGTGATTGCATCAAGCATTGTAGTCATCTCATCTGCAATTAAAAATTTTGTATTTGGATTTAGGGATCTTACGACAGAAAATCTCTGAAGTTCTCCGCCGGATAGTTCCTGCGGAAATCTTGTAAGCCATGATTTTTGAATACCGAATTCCGCCAGAGTTTCATCATCAACATTATATGATTCATCTAGAACCTGTTTCATTTTCCATTTTGGGTTCATTACCTTTTCAGGATGTTGATAAATTAACTGAACAGGTTTAAATCCTTTTTTAGGGAGTGGTTGACCGTCTAATGTTACGTTGCCTTCATATTTTGTTATGTATCCTGATAATATTTTACAGAATGTTGACTTTCCACTGCCGCTGTCCCCAATCAATCCGATGATTTTTTTATTGTCTAGTTCAATATCGACATTTTTTATTATGTAATCTTTAGCGGAGGGGTATTTAAATGAAATATTTTCAGCTTTAAGTTTCATCTTATGCACCTTCTTCATATTTAAAGCATCTAACTTTTTTATTTCCTAAATCAATCAATTCGGGACGTTCTTCCTTACATCGGTCAAATCTCATTTCACATCGGTCATAGTAAGGGCATCCTTTTTGTATTTCTCCATGCAAAGGTTGATGTCCTTTGATTATTTCAAATCCATTTGCAGGCAATGCCTTATATAATGCTTTTGTGTAGGGGTGAAGTAAGTTTTCTCCATCGCCTGAAAAGTCTTCTTTTAATGCAATTTCAATTACATAACCGGAATAGAATATTCCAATTCTATCTGCTACTTCTAGGGCTGCATGAATGTCGTGTGTGATTAAAAGTACTCCAATTCCGTCTTCTTTCATGTGTCTAAAGTGATTTAAGGTTTCTTCTACTGTTTTTTCATCAAGTCCTGGTGTCGGTTCATCTGCTACAACGAGTTTTGGATCTGATAGTAATGCTGTGGATACGAGTACTCTTCTTGCCATTCCTCCGGATAATTGGAATGGGTACATTTCATCTACTTCTGGGCCTAAATTGTAATGTTCAAAGATTTCCCTTTGTTTTAACTTTTTGCTTTTCTTTTCGTCATCATTTTCAACATGACCAATGGCTTGGTCTGAGATTTTCATTAGGGGGTCTAAAAAGTTCACAGACTGTGGAACAAGAACAATGTCTTTTCCTCTTAATTCTTCTTTATCTTCTTGTGACAGCTCTTTTCCTTTGAATTTTATTTTTCCATTTTGATTTGCATTTTCTGGTAAAATTCCAAATATTGCATGTGCAAGTAAACTTTTTCCAGAACCACTTGAACCTAATACTGCCAATATCTCTCCTTCAGATACATCTAAGGTTAAATCTGTGATAACTTTTAAATCTCTTTGATTTAATCCTTTAGTGTATTGAATAAATGAAATCGAAACATTTTCGACATCTAACAATTTTTCCATTAAATCACCTTTTCAATTCAAATGATAAATTTTATATAGTAATTTGTACTTTATCAATATTAAAGTTATTCAAAATTTACAAAAAAGTATTACTAATTGGATAAAATTTTTTTAAAATGTAATACTTTTTTTTAAGTGTGGTTAATATGAATGTGGTAAGTGAGGAGTTGTGTGATGACTCAAAGCAAATCGGGGATGT
>NZ_JBGVFE010000067.1:0-9787 GCF_045120835.1 Methanobrevibacter sp. | reverse complement strand
TCAAAAAAACGCAAATAAAATAAAATACAATAAAATTAATTAAAAAAGACAGTACACCCAATAGTGCAATTCATCCACAACTTGCAGAAGTTGTGGTATTCTTGCATTTTAAAGATAAATATCATATTAAACACCAAATATTTTTTAATATTATTATTAGTGTTTTAGAATGATTTTTTTATCCAAACTTATATTTAATTATTGTTATTTTTTAAAATCAACATTGTTTTGTTGGTATAATATTGTTTAATCTTGTAATATTGACTTAATCATGCAATCGATTAAACTAAGAAACTTTTATATATTATGAAGAGTATATGATTAAATAGCATCTTATGATGTATATAGTCATAGGGAATGCCAAATATTTAATTGGGTAAGGATTGTCAAAATTTGTCTTTTCAAATTTTCCTTATTCAATTTTTAAAATACTTATTTTTTCTTTTAAACCACTTTTCAACAATTTACTAGTTATCTATTTATATAAAAATAAATTAAAATTATATATAATTAAAATTATATGGTGATAAATTATGAAAGCTGTAATTCCGGCAGCAGGTTTCGGAACAAGATTTTTGCCTGCTACCAAAGCGCAACCAAAAGAGATGTTGCCCGTTTATGATAAACCTACAATCCAGTATGTTATTGAGGAAGCGGTAGCTTCAGGAATCGACGACATACTGATTGTGACAGGTAGAAACAAGAGGTCTATTGAAGATCACTTCGACAAATCCTTTGAACTTGAACAGACTTTGCAGAGTGCAGGAAAGGATGACAGATTAAAGCAGGTTCGTGCGATAACCGATCTGGCAGACATATGCTACGTAAGACAAAAGGAACAGAGAGGTCTTGGAGATGCAATCTACTGTGCCAAAAAGCATGTCGGCGGCGAACCGTTTGCAGTACTTTTGGGGGACTCAATAACCAAAGGCCCTACTCCATGTACCAAACAGCTGATTGACGTTTATGAAAAGTATAATGCTTCAGCAATTTCCCTTGAAGCCGTACCTAAAGAGAAGGTGGAAAGATACGGTATCATCAAAGGAACTGAAGTTGAAGATAACGTTTACAATATTGAAAAGCTTGTTGAAAAGCCATTGGCTCACCAGGCACCGTCCAATCTTGCAATAATGGGCAGATATGTTTTAACAGCAGACATCTTTGACAAGATTGATGAAACAGAGCCGGGTGTTGGAGGAGAGATTCAGCTCACCGATGCACTGTCAAAACTGGATGCCATTTACGGTGTCACTTTTGAAGGAAAAACATATGATATAGGAAACAGGTTCGAATGGCTCAAGACATCCATCGAATTTGCAATGGATGATCCTGAATCCAAGGACGATTTGATTGAATACATGAAGGAAATGATTAGAGAGGCATAAATTATGGAGACTCAAAGAATTTTAGTTACTGGAGGCAGCGGTTTTATAGGAACCAACCTCTGCAATGAGCTTAGAGGCAGGGGCCATGAGGTTTTGGCAGTGGATTTGTTGCACCATGAGGCAGAAGCGGATTTGTATTCCGATTCCTATTCAGATTATGTCAGGGGAGACGTTAGGAACTACCGCCAGATGGAAAGGATATTCGATGACAATGACAAGTTTGATTACGTTTACCACCTTGCAGCCGAATATGGCAGATGGAACGGTGAAGGATACTACGAAAACCTCTGGGAAACCAATGTAATCGGTTTAAAAAACATGATTCGCCTGCAGGAAAAACTGGGTTTCAGGATGATTTCATTCTCCTCAGCGGAAGTCTATGGGGATTATGAAGGAATAATGAGTGAAGACGTAATGGAAAAGCGTCCTATATCAGAAACCTATCAGATGAATGACTATGCAATATCCAAATGGGCAGGAGAGCTCATGTGCATGAACTCAGCTACCATGTTCGGTACAGAAACCGTACGCGTAAGGCCGGTGAACTGCTACGGTCCTCATGAAGCCTACTCACCATATAAAGGATTCATACCAATTTTCATTTACAAGGCTTTACATGGACTTCCGTATTCCGTTCACATGGGTCATAAAAGAATCATTGATTATGTTGAAGACACTGCAAGAACATTTGCAAATATCGTTGACAATTTCATCCCGGGCGAGGTTTACAATGTCGGAAGTAAACAGGAATGGGAAAGGGACATCAAGCAGTACTCAGACATGGTTTTGGATGCTGTAGGCATTGATGACAGTCTTGTAACCTACACTCCTGCTGAGGATTTCACAACAAAGGTCAAGACCATTGACTTTTCCAAAGCCATCCGTGACTTAAAGCATGACCCGCAGGTTCCGCCTGAAGAGGGTATTAAAAGAACCGTCGAATGGATGAAGGACTATTACAGAATCGAATAAACATGAAAATCATTGTGATAATTCCTGCTTTCAATGAGCAGGCGGCAATTGGGGAGGTCGTCAGAAAATCACTCCAATATGCTGATGATGTTTTGGTGGTGGATGATGGAAGCGGTGACAATACTTCCAAGATTGCCGGTGATGCCGGCGCATCTGTCCTAAAGCATCAAACTAATTTTGGAAAGGGAGTTTCCCTGCGTGATGCCTTTAAAAAGGTGGATGGTTATGACATTGTTGTTACAATAGATGGCGACGGACAGCACAATCCGGATGAAATTCCTGCTTTGGCTGAACCGATTTTAAAAGATGAAGCTGATTTTGTAAACGGAAGCAGATATCTCAACGGATTTGATGAAAACACTCCTGCCTACAGGCGTGTCGGTCAGAGGGTTTTGGACATTGCCACCAATGTCACTGCCGGAACAAGCGTAACCGATTCGCAAAGCGGTTTCAGGGCATTTAAGGGAGATACTATTTCTTGCTATAAATTCAGAGATCCGGGATTCGGTATTGAAAGTGAAATGATAGCCGATGCGGCTGAAAACAATTTGAGAATCGTTGAAGTTCCAATAACAGTAAAATACGATGTTGAAAACTCATCAACCAAGGGGCCGGTTACCCATGGTGTCGGTGTGCTTTTAAAAATCGGAAAGGATAAAATAATCAGGATGACAAAACGATAGCATGCAGTATAGAACTATTCCCAAAACAGGTGAGGAAATCTCGCCCTTGGGTTTTGGAGCAATGAGACTGCCTTTAAAAAATGGCAGAATCGACCGTGAAAAGGCTTCAAAGCTTATTTATCATGCAATAGACAATGGTGTTAATTTTATAGATACTGCTTATCTTTATGGGGACAGTGAATCGTTTTTAGGAGAGGTATTGCAGGGCGAATATAGGGATAAGGTCAAGCTCTGCACCAAACTGCCGGCTATCAATGTCAGAAAATATGAGGATATGGAAAACATATTGTCCGAACAGCTCAAAAGGCTTCAAAGGGATTCAATTGACTATTATCTTATTCATGCGGTTGATTTAAAGGCAATGAACAGACTGATAAAAAGGGGACTGTTCAAGTTTATCTCAAAAGTCAAATCCGAAGGAAAAATCAGGCATGTGGGCTTTTCATATCACGGGCCGAAGGAGGAATTCGCACTGTTGATTGACGGCTATGACTGGGATGTCGTAATGGTTCAGTACAATTACTTCGATGAAAACGTGCAGGCAAGTATGGAAGGAATAGAATATGCCGCATCAAAGGGAATTGGCATCTTGGTAATGGAACCATTGAAAGGAGGAATTCTTGCAGGAAAAATGCCTAAGGAAGCTGAAGATATATTCAAAAAGGCAAATCCAAATAAGAGCACTGCCCAGTGGGCGTTGGAATGGGTATTGAACAACAGAAATGTCACTTGCGTTCTCTCGGGGATGAACACTTTCCAACAGCTTGACGAAAATCTTGAATCCGCAAATGATGTGACTCCCCTTTCGATGAGCCTTGAGGATATGCAAACCGTTGAGCTTGTCAAAAGGGTCATGAGGGATTCGCTTAAAATCAACTGCTCTACATGCGGCTATTGCATGCCGTGTCCACAGGGAGTCAATATTCCCGAATGCATGAAGATATACAATGAGAAGTATTTATTTGGCCATAAGGGCCTATTCAACCAGTCACTGATTGATTACTATCAGTATGTCGGAGGAATTATGGGAAATTCCGGAAATGCCGGCAGATGCAACGGATGCGGGAAATGTTTAAGGAAATGCCCTCAGAAACTGGACATCATTGCCGAGTTAAAAAAGGTGAAAAAGGAATTTGAGATTCCAGGCTCCAGATACATTTTATGGTTTGTTCAGCATGTGGGATTTCCGATTTATCGCTATTTTGTCAAAATACTTAACCGTTAACTGTTTCTTAATGTTCTATGCAGCATTATTAGGATTCTCTCATCAATTCCTAGCCACACCTGTGACATTCTGAAATTGACTGTCTCGCTCCACAGCTTTTGTCTTACCAGTTCGGTAGTTTCCAGATACTCGTCACTTTCCTTTTGTTCTTTCAGGTACTCGCAGTAATCATAAGGCATTTAAATCACTTTGATTATTAATTAAAAATATATTATTTGTCTATCCAGTATTTAAATCTTTGTTGATGCCATTTTGTAAAATTGAAGTCATTGAAACATCTTATTTAAACTTTTCTATTAATCTATACAATTATATAGTTAAAAAACAGAATATTAACTAAGGTGAAAAAAAAATGAAACTTGAAGAATTGCTTGCGCCATGTCCGAAATGTGGCTCAAAGGACAAGATTGCTCAAAGAAAATTGCTTGATAACCATAGGGCTCACGCTGAAATGAATGCGGTTAAATGTGAAGAATGTGGTTATGTCTTTTTTGTAAATGAAAATATGGATCCTGATGAGAAAAAACAGCTGCTGATGGAACTGAATAAGATTCACGGTTAAAATGACATTTCACGTAATGATTATCCCCACACTGAACTGTCCGTCAAACTGCAAATACTGTTGGGGATCTGAAAACAAAAAGGAAATGATGGATTTGGAAATCATTGACCAAATCATTGATTGGTTAAGTGATTTTAGAGATGACAAGGTTCACTTCACATTTCATGGAGGAGAACCTCTCCTTGCAGGCTATGACTTTTATGAATATGCGCTGGAAAGGCTTTCAAAAATAGACAATTTTGAAGGATTTTCACTTCAAAGCAACATCTGGCTTTTAGATGAGGATTTGATAGACTTGTTTGTAAAATATAATGTAGTGGTAAGCACAAGCATTGACGGGCCGAAGGAAATCAATGA
Source organism: Methanobrevibacter sp. (assembly GCF_045120835.1). Classification (GTDB taxonomy): domain Archaea; phylum Methanobacteriota; class Methanobacteria; order Methanobacteriales; family Methanobacteriaceae; genus Methanocatella. The sequence goes on along the minus strand of NZ_JBGVFE010000067.1, from coordinate 4,603 downwards.
TTTCCAAAGGGGAGATGGATATTTTGACAGGACAATGTCCAAATATGAATTGGCCAAAAGCAGGGGACTAATCATTAACTTTGTTTTGACGGTTACTGATTATTCAAAGGACTTCTCCGATGAATTGTATGAGTTTTTCAAAGGGGAGAAGATGAGCCTCAAAATACATGCTGCACTGCCTTCACTTAGGGGAGACAATGCCGACCCGTGGGCACTTGACCAGGAGGAGCATGGAAAGCTTCTTGTTGAATGGCTGGACAAGTACCTTTATGATTTGGACAAGTTCTCGATAATGGATCTGGACCATATATGCAAAAGTTCTCTTAGAAGAAGAGGAACATTATGTACCTTTGCAGACTGCATCGGCACAACTTTAGCCGTTGGAAGTGACGGTTCAATCTATCCGTGCTACAGATTTGTCGGAATGCCTGACTACGTTTTGGGAAATGTAGGTGATTCTCCTAGCTTTGATGATTTGAAAACCTCTGATGCATGGGCGAAACTTCAGAAATTCAGGGATTATGTTGATGAAAACTGCAAAAAATGTAGATATGTCAAGTATTGTGAAGGGGGATGTCCTTACAATGCAATTGTCGCATATCAAACTCCAGAGGCAGTTGATCCTCAGTGCACAGCATATAAAATGATTTTCGGTGAAGTTTCCAAAAGAATGAACAAGGAATTTGCACGTTCCGCATTTGGAATGGGTGCACCTTCCCCTAGAAAGGAAGGGGAAAAGTTCAGCATAATGGACCTTGCGATGAAACCGTAGTGATTGTTATGGATAATGATATTCTAGAAAGACTGGCAGAACTGGAACATGATCAATGGTGTGACTGGGCTGGAGCGCTTTCAGGTGAAATTGAAGATTTGCTTCGGGTAATATCAAAGTTACATGATAATTCTGATTTTGATTTGGATGATGGGGATATTGCCGTAGTTGAAAATTCCAAGGAGAGGTTGGTTCGTTGGGATTCCCTGATGGTTCCATATTCCGAGCTTTCTGAGGAAATGAAGGAATCCGATAGGGTTTATGCAAGAAAAATTCTGGACCTTTTGGATGAAAGGTAATTTTTTTTTAAATCTTTTGAGTAATACTGGGTATTTAAATGAACCCAAAAAAAGTAATACTTTTATATATCAGTTCGGGTAAAAATAATATTAGTAATACTGAGTATTTAAATGAACTTGAAAAAAGTAATACTTTTTGATTTTTTAATAGGTTTTTTCATTTTTTTGGCCAGACCCTTAAAAAATTTTTTTAGTAATACTGGGTATTTAAATGAACTTGAAAAAAGTAATACTTTGAGGTGGTTGATGTGATTGATGAAATAACTGATTTCTTATTTGGCTTGAAAATGACTATTCTCTCAGGTATATTTCTATTGATTGCAGTTATATTTATGATATTTGGAATTTCAACTCCTCTTTATCTGAATCCTGCATGGGGAACTGTAATAATAAGTGGAATTCCAATGTTGCTTCTTGCAATGACAAGATTGGTTCGTGAAAAATGGATTTCATCTGCGCTTTTGATTGCAATAGCAATGGTCGCTTCACTGATGATTGGCGAGATTTTTGCTGCAGGGGAAGTTGCATGGATTATGGCATTAGGTGCTCTTCTTGAGGACTGGACAGTTGAAAGGGCTAAAAAGGGCTTGAGAAACCTGATTAATTTAACTCCACAAACTGGAAGGAGAATCGTAAACGGAAAAGAAGAGGTTGTAGCAGTTGAAGACATAAAGATTGGCGATACATTAAGGATACTTCCTGGTGAAAGCGTTCCTGTGGATGGTGAGATAATAAGCGGTACCACTTCACTTGACCAGTCCATCATGACTGGTGAATCTCTGCCGATTGATAAGGAGATAGGTGATGAGGTATTCTGCGGAACCATGAATATGTATGGTGCAATCGACATTAAGGCTACCAGCTTAGGTGAAAATTCATCACTTCAAAAACTGATTGATCTTGTTAAAGCTGCCGATGAAAAGCAGGCCCCGACACAAAGGATTGCCGACAAGTGGGCAACATGGCTGGTTCCTGTTGCTTTATTGATAGCTATTGCCGCATGGTTGATAACAGGCGATATTGGGCGTGGTGTAACCGTTTTGGTAGTGTTCTGTCCATGCGCTTTGATACTTGCCACACCAACTGCAATCATGGCTGCAATTGGTCAGGCAACCAAATATGGTGTTTTGATTAAATCCGGTGAAGCTCTCGAAACCCTTGGAGCTCTTAATACGTTGGTATTTGACAAGACCGGTACTTTAACTTACGGTAATTTAGAGGTTTCTGATGTTATCTCATTAAGTGAAGATTTATCTGAAATGGATTTGCTTAAAATAACAGCATCATGTGAAAAATTAAGTGAACATCCGCTGGCAAAGGCGGTTGTAAATAATGCAAAAGAGGCTGAAATTGATATTGAAGAGCCACAAGACTTTAAGATGTATCCCGGTAAAGGTGTTGCATGTAAAAATTCTTATGGTGCCATATATGCAGGAAACTCCAAATTCTTAGTCGAAAATAATATTGATGTAAATGTTGATGGTTATCTGGATAAACTGAAACATGAAGGAAAGGCCTCAATTATCGTTGCATTAAATGGTGATGTTGTCGGCTTGATTGGATTGTCTGATGTGATTCGTGAAGATTCCAAAGGCATGATTGAAAGTTTGCATGAACTTGGAACTGAAACAATATTGCTTACAGGAGATAACACGGAAACCGCTAATTACTTTGCATCCCAGGTTGGAATCAGGAAGGTATACGGAAATCTGTTGCCTCAGGAAAAGCTTGACTGGATTGAAAAGCTTAAAAGAGAAGATAAAAAGGTCTGCATGATTGGTGACGGTGTAAACGATGCTCCTGCACTCAAGACTGCCGATGTAAGCGTGGCAATGGGATCCGTTGGAAGTGATGTTGCAATCGAGGCTGCGGATATTGCGCTTTTGGGTGATGATATCGGAAAAATCCCATATCTAAAAAAGCTTTCAAACTCAACACTGTTCACTATAAAGGCAAACATTACAATTTCAATGGTAATCAATGCTGCAGCAATTGTATGTTCTGTTTTGGGACTTTTAAATCCCGTAACAGGTGCAATCGTTCACAATGCAGGGTCATGTCTTGTTGTGCTGAATGCGGCATTGCTGTATGACAGAAAATTCGATGATTCGATTAAAAAAATAGATGCCGAAAATGTGGAGCACTCACATTATCATTTCCACAATGACACTGAGCACACCCATTCCCATGAGGGCATTGAGATAATTGATGAAATCGAAACCGAAAACGGAATCAAGCACATGCATGTTCACAAGCATGCATTGTCAAGACAAAGTTGTGAATCATATCACAACTAACTTTTTTTTTTACTTGCCATCACAATAATTATATATTTATTTGAATAATCTTATTTTAGGTATAACTATGAAAGATAAAATAATTCTAGGACTTCCAAAGGGAAGTTTAAATAATGTAAAAAGAGGAAATACTCATCAATTATTCGTTGATGCAGGATATGAAGTAAAAGGATACGAACCCGGTGATGAATCTTATGAAATCACCATTTCAAATGATGATGATATTGTTGCATTCCTGACCAGGCCTCAATCCACTCCTGTTGAGCTCAACAGAGGCATGGTTGACATAGCAATTGTCGGTGAGGACTGGATAAAGGAAGAGTCCGTTTTAAGGCAAACAGATACCATTAAAATTGGCGATTTGGATTATGGTAAAACTCGCCTTATTGTTGCCGTTCCTAATGACTCTCCATATGAAAACTTATCAGATTTCTTTAAAGCAAATAAGGATCGTAAAACTCCAATATTGTGTTTCACAGAATATCCTAATTTAACAAGAAAGCATATCATGGAAAACGAAGTTTATCAAGAAATTTACGGAGATGCAGTGCCGTTCGTTCAGGTCAGAGGCCTTACCGATGGAGACAATGAGATGGTTCAGGTCATCAACTCCGATGGTGCAACCGAGGTATACATTGCAAAGGGTGCCGATTTGATTGTTGACAATACCCAAACAGGAAGCAGCCTTAAAAAGGCAGGACTAAAAGAGTTGGAAACTATTTTGCACTCTTCAGCGGGCCTTTATGCAGGAGTAAGCTGCAAGGGCGAAAAGCTTGACAAGGCAAAAATGATTTACGAGCAGCTTCTTGGAGCAATCACTGCCAAGAAGTATTTTGATGTGAAGTTCAATATTGCCAACAGTAAAATTGAAGATGTTTCAAGCTATTTAATTGATAACAAGCTTTGCGCCGATGAGCCTACAATCACTCCGGGTTCCGATTTTTCACAAATCAACGTACTGATTCCAAAGGCCAAATTCCCTGAAATGGTCGATGCGATTAAAGGATTTGATGCAACTTCCATCATTAGAAATGATTTGAAACAGTTGATTGAATAATCATTTCATTTTCTTTTTTTTTGAACCATGACAAATCCATGCACCGAAACTTAAGTAGTTTTTTCCAGAATTTTAAATTTTCAATGATTTTAATAACATTGTTATACTTCTGTTGGACAGAGAATCAAAATTTTTATTAATAAAAAGAACAATAAGTAATTATTGAAAAGAATAAATA
>NZ_JBGVFE010000066.1:0-2810 GCF_045120835.1 Methanobrevibacter sp. | reverse complement strand
TAATGATTTTAGAGATAAATTAGATGATTCAATTGATTATTTGTCATTCACTAAAAAGGAAGACCAGTTAAGCGTTTCTAAGTTTTCAGATGAGATGGCGGAACACAAGATGATCGGGGATGTTTTTCCAATTGTATTTATCCTGGTAACATTTTTAACACTTCTAACAACAATGACACGGATTGTTACTCATCAGAGAACTCAAATTGGAATTCTAAAGGCAGTTGGATTTAAAGACAAATCCATAATATTGCATTATCTGTCTTATGGTTTCTGGCCGGTTTTGGCAGGGGCTGTTTTAGGATTGATTTTGGGGCCTATGATAATTCCTCAGATGTTTTATCCGACAATGCAATCTAGCTATAGTATGCCTTCGTGGAATCCGGGATTTGACATGAGTTTTATTTATATTTCTGTATTGATGGTCTTATCCTCTGTTTTTGTAACATATATTAGTTGCAGGAGAATTTCAAAGGAAAATCCTGCAAATACAATGAGACAAAAGGCTCCAAATACTTCTTCGAATACAATAATTGAAAAATCAAGATTTTGGAAGCGTTTGAGTTTCAATCTCCGATGGAATTGGAGGGATGCTCGAAGAAATAAATTCAGGGCACTGATGGCAATAGTGGGCGTTATGGGTTGTGTGGCCCTGCTAATTGCCGCATTCGGTATGAATGACAGTATGAACGAATTGAAATCATGGGAATATGATGATATTACTCATTATGAGTCAAAATTGCTGCTTTCAAATAATGCATCGGCAATGGAATTATGGTACATCTTAAACGATACCGACGGCAGCTTTATCATGCAGCAGATAATTGAGATTAAAGCAAATGATATGGAAGATACGGCGTCGATTCTCGTATCGAACAATACGGATTTGATATCCTACACTGACAGTGGCAGGAATCCGATTGAAATCAATGAGGGGGATGTATCAATATCTACCAAGCTTGCCGAGAAGTTTAATTTAATCAAGGGAGATAGAATAAGGTGGCATATTGTTGGAAGCGATGAATGGGTATCATCTAAAATTGGCCAGATTCATGCGGAGCCAATTTCACAGGGTTTGATAATGTCTCCAGATACCTTGGAAGACCAGGGTCTTAATTTCACGCCTACAAACATTATTCTGCCCGAGCCATACGGCAAAAACTTTGACTCAATAAAATCCGAAACCACAATAGACACGATGAAAGAGAACTGGGATCAGATTACAACAGCGGTAATGATGATGGTTTATGTTGTAACAGTTGTGGCAGTTGCTCTTGCTATTCTTGTGCTTTATAATTTGGGAATTCTATCATTTACAGAAATGGAGCGGGAGATTGCCACATTGAAGGTTTTGGGATTTAAGACAAATGTTTTAAGAAAATTGCTTTTAACTCAAAATGTAATATTTGCCTGCATCGGATTTGTTTTGGGAATTCCGCTGGGATTCTACTTCATGACGCTAATGATGGGGGCGGCCGGAGATTCTCTTTATTATATTCCATCTTTAACCTGGGGGAACATTTTATTGTCTGCAATAATAACATTTTCAATATCAATTGGTGTTAATCTTTTGTTTTCAGATAAAATTAATGATTTAAACATGGTTGAAGCACTAAAAGATGTTGATTGAATCGTTTATTAAAATACTTAATGTTTTTATAATATTAAATTAATATTTATTATTATGTATAATAAGGTATACTTTATAATGTTTAGAGAATTTTTTTAGTTTTAAATATTATTTAGCTTTTATCAATGGAGGCATGTTTGAAAATGAATAAATTTTTATTAATTGTTTCACTTGTTCTCATTTCCTTACTTGCTGTTGGTGCTGTAAGTGCTGCAGATTCCGACAATATGTCTGATGATTCGGTTATGCAGGTAGCAAGTGTGGATGTTGATGAGCAGGATGTTGTTGGTGAAGTAGATAATTTTAATGTTGCTTCAGAAGTTGATGAATTAGAAAATCCTGATGAACCAACTGTTCTTAATAAGTTAAATAATCAATCAAATGAGGTTTTGGGTGCGGAAAATACAGATAACGATGATATCGTTTCTGTTGATGATACAGATTCTGGACCTGAAGGCGCGGATAATGATCCATTGCTTGCTAGTTCTGACAGCACTCCTATTTCTGGGGGATTTTTATCATCCCTATTTGGCGATAAGATTGATTTGACTAAATATGTCGAAAAAATTAATAACCCCGGTAAAATTAGTTTGGATTTATCTGGATTGTTTGATATTAAGGACACAAACAAGGTACAGAATATTTCTGATATTTATGATATCATAATTTCTTCAATAAATCTCGATAACTTTAATGGTTCCATGATAATCAGTGGATTAGGGGAGCTTTATGACGGATTGGGTCTCAATATCATAGTTATTGAAGGGCTGGATGAAAGTATAAACGGAACTTATGTAAACTATACAGAGATTTCTGTGGGTATAGATTATATCAAAAACGGGTTGGCAATTAATATTTCAACTATTAAGGAAGGATTTAAGGATATAATCGGCGGAATTATGTTTAATACTTCTGCATTTATTGATGATTTGATTGCTAATCTTCCTGATTTTGCGTTTAATTTGACTGAGTTCGCCAATGATTTTAATCTGTCCACTTTCGTTGAAGGTATTGTTGGTAGTCTTCCTGATTTTGCGTTTAATTTGACTGAGTTTGTGGATGGTTTGAATTTGTCTGGTGTTATTGAGGGCATTGTTGGTAGTCTTCCTGATTTTGCGTTTAATTTGACTGAGTTTGTGGATGGTTTGAATTTGTCTGGTGTTATTGAGGGCATTGTTGG
>NZ_JBGVFE010000065.1:0-21810 GCF_045120835.1 Methanobrevibacter sp. | reverse complement strand
TAACCAAGACAATGGGCATTATTATGGACAAGGGCGGAGAATTTGATATTTTGGAAATCGATGTTGGACGTAAAAAATCAGATGTAAGTCATGCAAAGATTGAAGTTTCCGCCAATTCTCCCGAACTACTTGAATCTATTTTGGATGAGCTTTCCGTACTTGGCGCATCAATTGACGATATCAAAGAGGTAAATCTTGTTGCATCAACAAAGGATAAGGTCGCACCTGAAGGTTTCTATTCATCATCCAACCACACTACACATATTTTCTATAAAGGAAACTGGATTCCAGTTGAGGAAATAGAAATGGACTGTCTTGTCGTTGTTGATGAGGATGAAAACAGAGCTTACGTCAAACCGATAGCCGATGTTAAGGCCGGAGACAAGATTGTTGTTGGTCTTGACGGTGTCAAGGTCACCCCTCCTCACAGATCAAGAGATGAACAGCAGGTATTCGAGTTCATGAACAGTGAGGTCTCTTCTGAAAAGCCTTTGATGAATTTAATCAACGGTATTGCAAAAGAGATGAAGGAAATCAAGGCCAAAGGAGGTAAAATTGGTATTGTTGGAGGACCTGCAATCATTCACACAGGTTCTGGCAAGTACTTGGCATCTTTAGTCAAAGAAGGCTATATTGATGTCATCATGGCAGGTAATGCGCTAGCAACCCATGATATCGAATCCAATCTGTACGGTACCTCTTTAGGTATTGAAGTTGAAACAGGTAAGATTGTAGCTCATGGCCATACCCACCACATGAGGGCAATCAACAGAATCAACAATTCAGGCTCCATTAAAAAGGCTGTTGAGGATGGTACTCTGACCGGGGGGGTAATGTATGAATGTATTAAAAATGATGTTCCATTTGTTCTTGCCGGTTCAATCCGTGATGACGGACCTTTGCCTGACGTTATAACCGATACCGTCGAGGCTCAAAAGCTTATGAGACATTATGCCCAGGAAGTCGATATGGTTATCATGATTGCAACTATGCTTCATTCAATCGCAACAGGTAATCTCCTTCCTTCAAGAGTCAAAAGCATCTGTGTGGATATCAATCCTTCCACTGTTACCAAACTCTCAGACAGGGGAAGCGCACAGGTTGTGGGTATCGTTACCGATATAGGTACATTCCTGCCTCTTCTCTACAATGCATTAATGGAGGATTAGAATGTCATTTACTGCCTATATTCTTGATGTGATGTCCAATACCTTTTTTCCGGCAAGAATCACTGTGGAAAATGGAATATTTACTGAAATCACTCCCGTTACGGTTGATGAGGAATTCAATATTGATGTAAAGGGTTTGATGATTCCGGGTTTTATTGACTCTCATATTCACATTGAAAGCAGTATGATTACTCCGGCGCAGTTTGCTAAAATTGCTGTACGTCATGGTACTACTTCTGTTGTTGCCGATCCTCATGAAATAGCTAATGTTTTGGGAATTGAAGGTATTGAAGCTATGATTGAAAATGCAAAAGAGGTTCCGTTCAATTTTTATTTCTCAGCACCATCCTGTGTGCCTGCAACATCTTTTGAAACTTCCGGTGCGGTTCTTGATTCATCCGATATTGAATATTTGCTTAAAAAGGATGAAATTGTCGCATTGGGTGAGATGATGAATTTCCCAGGTGTAATCAATGGCGATGAGGAGGTTTTAAGAAAACTGGCATTGGCAAGGCAGTATGGAAAGCCGATTGACGGTCATGCCCCACTGCTTACCCGTGAAGATTTAGACAAATACCTCGAGCAGGGCATATCAACTGATCACGAATGCAGCAATATTATCGAAGCTTTCGAAAAAAAGATGAAAGGTATGAAAATTATGGTACGTGACGGTTCATCTGCCATGGATATGGAAGGTCTTTTCAATATAAATCATGCTTTGGAACATATCGAAGATCCGGGAAAGTTGGGCATTATTTTTAGAGACATATTCGAGAAACGGGTTTACTCTCCGTTGTTTGACTTTATAGTAAGTGATGATAAACATCCCGACGATTTGATTAAGGGCCATTTAAATCTATCCATTAAAAAGGCCGTCAGTTTGGGAATAGATATTCTGAAGGCAATCAGTATGGTGACAATCAACCCTTCAAGGCATTACAAACTGAACTGTGGGGCCATTGTGGAAGGTGCAAAGGCAGATTATGTAATCATTGACAGTTTATGTGATTTTAATATACTGGAGACATATGTTGGTGGGGAATGTGTATTTGACGGTGAAAACGTTTTATTCGATGCTCCTGAAATTGATGCTAGAAATTCAATCAATGCCACAAAAAAATCCGCCAGTGATTTTGATATACTATATGACGGCGATGAGTGTGAAGTCAATGTCATCGAATGCACTGATGGGGATTTGCTTACTAAAAAAACCACTGCAAAACTTCGCACCAAAAACGGCGTTGTTCAATCTGATATCTATAATGATATCTTAAAGATTTCAGTTGTCGAACGTTATGGCGGTGGAAACGTGGCCAATGCGTTCATTAAAGGTTTTGGACTTAACAAGGGCGCAATTGCATCTTCAGTTGCACATGATTCACATAATATCATTGTAATCGGTTATGACTCCGAAACAATGGCGCAGGCTGTGAACAAAGTCATTGACGATAAGGGCGGAATCGCTGTTGTCAGTGAGGATTTCAATGAATCGCTGCCTCTTCCTATTGCCGGTTTGATGAGTAATGAGGATGCATACGATGTTGCCCATAAACTGGACGTCCTGCATAAGAGGGCTTCCGCTTTGGGATGCAAACTCAAATCTCCATTCATGACAATGGCCTTTATGGCACTGCTTGTAATTCCGTCAATTAAGATATCTGATGAGGGTCTCTTTGATGGGGATAATTTTGAATTTATGGATGTTGTAATAGATTAAGGTTCAAAACCTTTTTTTATTAACTCTTTTTTTATTTCCTGCATGGATTCGATGTCTTCTTTTGTTCCAACCTTTAAAACAACACGATTTGCTTCTCTAAAGCGTTCAACATATTCCTCTTTTTTCGCGTCACTCACCAAATCAAAGCGTGTAAAATTGGCCAGAGTTTCGATAACATAGCCGAATCCCCTGTTCATCGCTTTAGTCGGTTTATTAATTACAAGGTCGATTACTTCTGATTTGATGACTATTGCCTCACCTTTCTTTTTGACCGGATCGCTTTGCTTGACTGCTTCAGTTAATGAAATGACTCTGCATTTAAAGTAGGCATCCGCACATTTAAGCACCATGCTTTCTGTGAAATAATTCTGAGGAAGATCTGCGAGTATGGAAGTGGTAAACACTTCTGGGTTGTGGGTAATGTTTACAATAAACTCCCTTTCACGAATAATGTTATCCAAAGTATGACTTCCTTTAAATATTCTGTTGATGATTTTATTTTCACCTGCAATAATTACACCAATCGGAGCAGCATTTTTGCTTCCGTCATCATTTGCTGTGGTAATTATGGTTTCGTACTGCCTGCCCTTTTCCATTCCTATTTTTGATAAATCAATCATTTTTAAAAAACCTTTTTATATTTTGATTAACAATATATAAATTATAATATTTAATTTTAAGGAGTTTAAGCTTATGAAATATAAAATGTATGATGAGATGATGGAACAGCCGGATTCACTTAGAAAAACATTTGAAAGTGAAATGTCTACAATGGATGAAGTTTCAAAATTAATTTCCGATAAGGACAAGGTCTATCTGATAGGTTGCGGAAGTTCCATTTCAACCTGTTATAGCGTAAGGGATGCAATAAGGATGTCCAGTACAAATATCGACATTGAAGTCTATACAGGTTACGAATTTTACTATAACAAAAGACTGGTTGAAGACGAAAACACCATAGCCATTTTCACTTCACAGTCAGGTGAAACTGCCGATACCCTCGCTTCACTGAGAAGAGCCAATGAATTCAATATACACACGGTTTCAATTTCAAACGAACCAGACAGTTCAATGATTAAAGAGGCTAAAACTCCAATTGTCACAAGATGCGAAACTGAAACCGCAATTCTGGGTACCAAAACTTATATCACTCAACTTGCATGTCTATATCAGATACTCTTTAGCGCTTCAGACTATGAATCAAAGGATGCGCTCTTATCCCAGCTTGCAGATATGCCTGACATTTTAGAGGATCTTTTGAAATCCACAGAATATGAAAACAGGCTTTTGGCACAGGACTTTAAAAAGGAGGATATCTTCTACTGTTTGGGTTCAGGACCAAACTTCGGTCTCGCTTACAAATTGGCAATGACTATGCTCATGGAAGGTGCAATAAAGCATGCATGTCCTGAGTATTCAGCTGAATTCAGGCACGGTTTAATTGAAAGGGCTGAAAAAGGAGTTCCTATCATATTTTTAAGGTCTGATTTTGAATCTGATGAAATTACAGATAAGGCAATTGACTTTTCTGAAAATTTAAAGTTGAAATCAATTGTTTATGAATTGAAGGATTATGCGGATGTTGACAAGTTATTGTCCCCATTCATATTTGTAATTCCTTTGGAATGGTTTGTCTATTACCTTGCGCATTATAATGGTGAAGACCCTGGCGCTACAAGACACATCGGAAAAGTCAGATATTAAGTCTATAAAGAGTTTTTTAACTCTTTTTTTTACTATTTTTACACATTTTTCCGCTTCATCATCTAATCTGTATGGATCATGGGCACAAAAATCGTAATTTTCTAAAATATCAGTTGTATTGATGCTTTTGTATATTTCAACACCCTTGTTTTCTAAGATGGTATCTACACAGTTATTTTTGCATCCGTTGACTGCAATTATTTTTAATGTCCGCAGATGTTGAACCCATACATATGGATATGATGTTTTCATTTTCTTTTTTTAAATCTCCAACTGCAACTCTGGAGACTAATCCGTTAGGGCTCATTCCGTTGCATGGTGCAAGAGCTATTTTCTTGTCCATAGTAATCGTAGAAAAAAGAGATTAAATGTAGAATATCTATTCTACATTGACTTTATGTTTTGGTATTATTAGTTTTGGAATGTTTATGATAACGATTCCGTTTATGAATTTAGCAGTAATGTTTTCTAAATCAATACTGTTTTCAAATCTTACAGTTTTAACACATCTGCCGGATTTTATTGAGGATGCGATTAATTCTGCTTCGTCATCTTCTTCAAAATCTTCAATGTATGCTTTGAAGGTAGTTTCAATAGTTATGTCATTGTCACCTGCTTCAATTAAAACATCCTCTTTTTCAACACCAGGAACTGCTGCTTTGATGTAGTAGATGTCTTTGGTTTCAATTAGATCAATGTCCAAGGTTTGAACAGTAGACTTTTTGTAATCTGAATACTTTTTATCGGCGGTTTTTTGCATGTTTCTGATGTATTCTTTGAATTCATCAATGCTGTTGGATAAATCGGAGATTACATTGTCTGCAATATTTTTGCCTTTTTCCTTTTTGTCATCGAATTTTTCTTTTCCTTCATCGATTTTTTCATCGATTTTTTCTTTTTTATCAGAAATTTTTTCATCAATGGTTTCAGAATCTACCATATTTTTCACGCTCCTTTTGATGAATTTTAGTAAACATGTTTTAATTACGTTTTGTTAGTATATATACTTTTCTATTTTTGTTACTAAAAGTAATTAAATCTTAATTCTATTAATCTTTTATTTTTCATATTAATAATGCGTTATTTCATGAAATTTATGATTAATTTTGGTGATGTTATAAATAGTGATGATTTAACCGTCAGTAGATAATAGGGAGTTCAATGAAGAAACAATGTTTGTTTCTTCATTTGATTACCTTAATTTTTTCAGTTAAAGTGGTAGTTCCATAATATTTGGTGTTTTTGAATCCTACTTTAACGGTATATTTGCCAGGTTTTAAATTTATTGGTATTTTGGCTTGTCCCTTGCTGTTTGTTGTCTTGATATAGGTTTTGCCCTTAATTTTAAATTTAATCTGGACGTTTTTTATTGCCTTTTTGTTTGCATTAAAGGTCACGGTGAATTTTCCTTTTTTGCGTATTTTTAATTTTGAGGCTTTTATGATTGGCTTTATCACCGTTACTTTTATGGTTTTGGTAGCGGGGATATAATTATTTCCATTAAAAATAATTAAAACAGCATATTTTTTAGGGAAATTCTTAAGGGAGATTTTTGCCATTCCATTTTCATCGGTTTTGATGGTATATACATTCCCTTCAAAGCTAACGGTTAATTTTTCATTTGAAAGGGCAACATTGTTTTCCTTGATTAACTTTATAGCTAATTTGCTGTCGCTTCCGTAATATTTTTCAAAATCACTGACGATAATTGCGGTTTTTCTAAATTGGAAATTATCAATTTTTAACACCTGATTGTTTATTTCCGCATAAATTGCGTTTACATCATCCTGTGGATTATAATCAAAGGTTGCAACGCCATTAACTAATTTCTTTTTGGCCAAAGTCCCAGTTGATGTGTAAAAAGTCACTTCAAGTGGAAGATTTATTTCCTCATCATATTCATAGATTTCTTTTGTTTCATTGTTAAAGTAATGTTTTAGGCTAACGGTTAATTGATTGTTTTCATTTTTATAAATTACATTATTGGATGCAGTAAATGTCATAACTAGCCATCGGGATGCATTTATTTTTTCCGGATGTATTTCCCCGCTGTGAGGGGAATAATAATCGGGGTTTATTTCATTCTGTCCCCACCAGCAGTATTGGACAGTTGCATTGTCGTCTAAAGAGATGTCTCCGTAAGCTTCATTTAATTTTAAGTAATTGTCTATCAGTGCACAGTTTTGCATATAAAGTTCGCAGTTTTTGAAATTATTGGTTATCGCCCCATGAATTTCAGCATGATTTTTTTCAAAAATTGTATTGTATACTTCTGTCACAACATGAGGTCCTCTTGTAATCGCAAGAATTGCTGAGGCATAAAATTGGGCATAATTATGTCCGAAATAACTGTTGTTGATTTTCATATTGCCATGATTGCTTATGGCGCCTCCGGCATAATCTGTAGCCAATTTTTCAAATCTGCAGTTGTTTATTGTTGCTTTTCCTTTGTTCAATAATCCTGCTGCAGCATATTGAGTATAGCAGTCATAAAATAAGCATCCATCCAAATTTATTGTTCCTTCGACTCCAATACATGCGCCGACACCCCCTTCTGAAGTCAAAGTGTTTTCTGTAAAATTGGAGTTTTTGATGTATGCTGTTCCAATACTATACAGAACTCCTCCATAATCTCTTGCATGGTTGTTTGTAAAACAGCTATTTTCAATATTTAAAGCTCCAAGATTATTGTATATTGTTCCACCATCTTTAGATGAGCTAGAGTTCTTTAAAATACAATTGTGAATATTTATTTCTCCCATGTTACAGTAGATCATTCCTCCATTTTCAGAGGAGTAACCGTTTATCAATGTAAGATTAATTAAAGTTAGACTGCTGGAATTTACAAAGAACAGTCTTCCACAGGACTCTCCATTAATTATTGTGTTTTCCTTGGTTTTTCCAATGATTGTAATTGATTTGTCAATTGAAATGTTTCTGTTGTTCTCTCCAACATATTCTCCATCATTCAAATAGATTGTTGTGTCATCTTTACTATTGTTGACGGCACATTCCAAACTTTTAAATGGCTTTTGTGAACTTCCATCTCCAGTTTCATCACTCGCATCCGATGATACATAAATTTCAGATAGTTCTCCTAGTGTGGAGTCACTGGGATTTTCACTGCAGTTAGTATCATAGTCTATTGCATTAACGTATGATATTGTACATATTACTGATAAAATGATTAAAAATAGCAAAATTGGTTTGATATTATTATTTTTCATCAATGATTTTCCCCCATTTATCGTTATAAAATAGTATCCTTATCGTACTGATAATATTTATTTCAGCATCTATAATAAATATTTTTGGTGAAATTATGGAGGGGCATATGGTTGATTGAAATCTTTTAATATAATCGGCCAGCATCATATTGGCCATTTCAATTAAAAGTAGTGAAAAAATACTTATTTTTGGGCGATAACGCAAATCCAATCGGCATCTTCATTTGTGAAGGAATCTTTTGATTCTTTTATAAAAGTTTTAACTTCTGAAAATCCGCTGTTGTTTAAGTGGTTGATCAATTCCTGTTCAGAGTAAATGCTGCAGTTTAGCAGATCAACGAATTCTTTTTGACGTGCATCGTTTTTTCTTGGAAGGGCTTCATTGCAGATAAGAAAAATACCATCTTCTTTTAAGATTCTATTTACTTCTTTCAAATCATTTTCAAAATCCGGCCAGAAATAAACGGTTTCAAATGCAGTAATAATGTCAAAGGTAGCACTGTCAAATGACATTTCAGATACAGATTCCAGTCTGATTTCACATCTTTTGTTTTCAATCTCTTTTTTGTTTAATTCAATTGATTTTTTAACTGATAAGGAGGAGTAATCGATTCCGTATACTTTGCTGTCGGTGATTTCCAGGAATCTTTTGACATTAACTCCTCCGCCGCATCCAATATCCAGAACAATAGAATTTTTTGAAACATTCAGATGGCTCACACCCCAAAGAGCAAGATTTTCATGGTTAATGTTCATGTCATTGATAAGCTCTTCGCCCAATTTGCCTTTAGGATTTCCGGCATTAACCAGTAATTCGGGATTTTCTATAATTTTCGTTTTTTTGGAAGTCATGCTTTTTTGTCAATGATTGTGGGCTAATAATAATTGTCCTCGTCCTGTTCAAAGTTTCTTTCGATTTTTTTAATGGAGTCGATTTTCCTCTTAATTTTCACATGCCCAATAAGTGTGGTATAAATGTCCATAAATCAAAAAAGAAATGTATTAAGTAACATAATACAATGTTTTTGGTTTTGACATACACAAGTGGCAATACTATTGAACCAAATCCTATATGCACCAAAAGGAATCCCATTGCAAATCCGTATGCCGGTATGTGAAAGAGTGCAAAGATTATCTGGGATATGATTACTGCAACTATGATGGCAGCTTTTCTACCTATTGATTTGTACAGGTATGCGGCTACGATAATCAAAGGTATGAATTTAAGCAGTTCTTCACCAAGTAATTGGATTACGGCACGTATAATCAATATTAGCGGTGGTCCGTTCACTGCACTGTCGGTCATTATAGTTATTCCTAGTGCACTGCCGATAAAATTTGCAATTATCGCAAATACAAACATGAGTATAAAACCGATTATTATAATTATGATGTCTCTAAGTTTCGGCATTCTGAAAATATTTGACATATCATCTTTAAATACATACACTACGGCCAATAAGGATGGAACTGTGAGGAGTATTGCCTTAAGCAATCCATCGCCTGTGGGAGGTATTATAAATGGTATTGCTATACCTATTAAAAAACCGATCAATAAAATTATCACATTTTTTGTTGTGAATCTAGAATCGCCATTTAGCAATGGAAAATCATATTCTTTATCTTCAAACCTAAAAAAGTCATTTGTCATTTTAAACACCTATTTATATAAATATATTTTTTGTTTTATATTATTTATCGTTATATTATCCAATTAACGAAAATGTTCGAAATACTTTCATCAAAATATGCAAACTAGTAAGTTTGGCGGGTTTGATAATGCTTGAAAATGAAACATTAAAATGGATTGTCCGAAACGATGAACATGATGTAGTTCGAATTAGGGGCAATAAGAATTACAGAAACGCCTTAAAATAAGTAAATTGGGAGATATTGTCTCCCCTCAGTAATATTCATCATCCTCTTCAAAATCCCTTTCAATCTTTTGGATTCTGTCAATTTTCTTGTTAATCTCTTCGATTCCCTCTCCTTCAATTGCTGAGATGAAAATGGAATTGTCCTCATCATCAATATATTGTTTAAGGGATTCGCTATCTTCAACCAAATCCATCTTGTTGAATAAAAATATTATTGGAATTTCAGAGAAAATCTTTTCGATTTGCTTTAAGAGATTGTACTGATTGTCCAGGTGGAATCCGCAGGTTTCTGATGCATCAAATATAAATAATATTGCATCCGCCAGGTGTTCAAGGGCAACAATAGCATTCATTTCAATATCATTCATTTCAAGAACCGGTCTGTCCAAAAGACCGGGGGTGTCAATGATTTGAATATGTTTCCAGTGACGCTCGGTATGACCAATCTGAATTCCTTTTGTTGTAAACGGATAATTAGCAACTTGCGGGTCAGCACTGCTTAACTTTGTAAGCAATGTTGATTTACCAACATTCGGAAAACCTGCAATGACTATTGTGGTTGCATCAAAATCAATTGTAGGCATATTCCTTAAGTTCTGTTTTGCAAAATCAAGGAAATCAAGATTAGGTTTGATTTTATTTACAACAGAAGCGATTCTTCCATAGGCCTGTTTTTGAATAGATGTTGCTTTTTCAGATGGATTTTTCCTGATTTTTGCACCGTATTCCTTTTCAAGTTGAGTAATAATTCCATATGCCCAATTTAGCCCGCCAAGTGCCTGTTTCATGTCATCCACTCCGACAGTAATGTCAATGTAGTCCTGATAAAATGGGTGCAGGCTTTCGATTTCCGGAACTGCATCGATGATTGATTTCAATTTATCTTTAATGACCTGACAAGATGTAACTACTCTTCGTTCTTCAATTCTTTTGCCTTTCAGATGTTTTGGTATTTTTTGACTTCTAACCAAATCCGCTTGTTTTTTTCCACGGCTGAATCCCTTGTCAAGCAGTTCATCAGGCGTTGGTATTGTTGGTATCATCATTGTAATCACTATTTGAAAATTTGTCCCTGGAACTTATAGACGTCACAGCTTTCGTCCATCCAGCTGTCTGCGCTTATCCCGGCTTTCATACAGGTATGCTCTAAAAAGCTTTCGGTTGTAAAAGCGTTTTCGAGTGCCACCTGAGGAAGCAATAATCCTCTTGCATATCCTTTCTGTATTATTAGTCCGTCACGTCCGATTTCAATTTCATCAAAGTACTGTTCATAATGGCTCACTACTATAAGTTCGGGCTTTGTCAATACTGTAACTTCGAAATCAAGGTCTTTAAATTCTTTTTCGCTAACCTGATTAAATCTTGGATCGTTGAATGCGGCAGCTATTGCAACTTCCATTGTTGCATCAATGGCAGGTTTTATCGGTTCTGCATATCCGATGCATCCTCTTAAGTTATTATTCTTATTTAAAGTTACAAATACTCCTAACTGTTCATCTAATTCTATCGGATAATCTGTAGGTTTCACCATTGTTTTTCCAGTATCCAAAAAATATTTGATTGTATCTTTAGCCAGATTGACTAAGTAGTCTCCTGCTCTATCACTTATCATCTATCCCATTCCTCCCACTAGTGCATTCTGTATTCTTGTGTGTGGTCCTCCGTCTCCTACAGGAGCGGTCTGACCTGATTTTCCGCAAAATCCGGTACTCAATTTAAAGTCATTGGCAATTGCATCAATGTTTTTCAATGTTTCCAGGATATTTCCGGATAATGAAACGTCTCTAAGGGGTGTTGTTTTTTCACCGTTTTCAATCAGATATCCTTCAGCGGCGTTGAACTGGAAAATGCCTTTTCCTGTATCGACTTGGCCTCCCCTTGAACCTTTAAGATATATTCCATTGTCAATATCTTCAAATATTTCATCAACTTCCATATCTCCAGGTTCGAGAAATGTATTGCTCATTCTAACAATTGGCTGGTCTGCAATAATTGACCTTGCATTTCCAGAAGAGATCATTCCCAGTTTGGATGAAGTTTCTCTTGAATTTAAAAGTGAAATTAATTTTCCATCTTTTACCAGTTGATTAGGTTTTGTTTTGACTCCTTCAACATCATATGGGTAATATCCGAAGCCTTCCCTAAGGCTTGCGTCATCATAAATATTGACGATATCTGAAGCAATCTGTGTTCCCAGTTTGTCTTTCAGGATTGAATCATTCTGCAATATCAAATCGCCTTCAACAGCATGGCCCAATGCCTCGTGGACCAGAACTCCAGTAAGCAGAGGGTCTGCTATTACGGGGAATTTTCCTGAAGGTGCCGGTTTTGCATCAAGCAATCTTACGGCCTTTTCACCTATGTCCCTTCCAAATTCCTCGATGTCGGCATCTGCAATAACTTCAAAACCCTTTACTCCTCCAAGGCTGCCAAATCCAAATTGAATTATTTCGCCATCGGTTGCAGAGGCATTTAAAGCCATTCTGACTCTTGATGTTTTGACCTGTATTTCACTGCCTTCACTGTTCATAAATAATTCATTGACTTCGGTATCCGCATAACTTACGGTGGTACTGTTTACCTTATCGATTGTAGCGGCATCATTGGCCTCTTTCATGATTTCATTTTTTTCTTCAATTGAAATGTCTTTAAAAGGTATTTTAACATCAATTTCAACTTTATCCTTGATTATGTTGCTTTCAGATAAACTGACATCTCCTTTAAGTGAATTTGATAATTTTAAAGCGGTTTCGGTTATTTCATCAATTTTAGATAAGTCTGTAGTATATGCAAAACCCCAGGCTCCATTGTTTAACACTCTGATTCTTGCTGCTAAACTCATTCCGGTGTTAATTTCATCTACATTTCCATCTTTCATTAATATGGAAGTATTATCGCCTATTCCGCATCTGATGTCTATGTAATCTACTTTTGGACTAGTTTTTGCAATAATATTTTCGAATAAATTTATATATTCTTCCATTTTATCACCAAAAAAGGTTTATACAATATTAATTTTTGATGACATATTAAATAAAAGTTGTTTTTTGTGGTGTTAAAAAAATAAAAAGGAAAAGGTTATTCCATATTAGTCCAGAGTTGCCGGATTAATAGGTTCTATATTGTTTAGCTTGTTAACCTCTTCTAATGTGTCATATAGTTTTTCTAGGGTTACGTTTCCTGAAACTGAACAGTCCCAAACTTCAATTACATAGTTCTTATCTTTAATTTTAACCAATTCGCTCACGCCAGTCATGTCATTAGCTTCATCTGTGAAATTAAATGTGTTGTTTAATTTTCCGGATTCGACTGTGTAGTTAACATCACTGTCATTTTTAAATGCATCATTTAAATCGTCTATGTCGTTTTCAGAGATTATGTCGATTGCAATGCTTTCTTCGCCATTGGTGTAGCTGCCTTCCTTTAAAGTTGTGTATCCTTCACCAACTTTAAAGTCTGAAAGTTCTGCAGCTGCAACAATTCCAATTGCACATATCAATATCAACATTGCCAAACTGACTTTTGTAATTTTCATAGTATCGCCACTAATATTTAGGTATGCCTAATACAAATAATTTTTTGTATTGAAGTTCAATATTGTCATGATAGTTTTTTATAGGATAACAAGTAATATAACAATTGTTAAAAAAATTGGTGATGCAATGTATATAGTTATAGGAACTGGAGCGGGAGGAGCAATAGTTGCAAGAGAACTTGCGAAAAATGATTTTCCGGTAACAATTATTGAAAAAGGACCATATATAAAATCAAAAGATGCGTTCAGCTATTATGATAAATACAATGACAGTGTAGACCTATTGACCACCACATGCATTGGGGGTGCAACAATAGTTTCCATGTCAAACATGGTAAGGGCGCTGGATGAGGAACTTCTTGATTTTGATGTTGATTTGACTGAGGCATATGAATATGTGGAGGATTTGGTCAATGTTCATCAATTGGATGATTCCCATATCGGAAAAGGAACTCAGGGATTTTTGGATGCCGGCAGGGAACTCGGACTCAATACTCTAAAGATGCCAAAGGCAATACGTGAAGAGGATTGTATTCAATGCGGAAAATGTGCATTCGGATGTCCTGCAGATGCCAAATGGTCCGGAAAGGACTTTGTTGATGAGGCAGTTGAAGCCGGCGCAACATTAATAACTGAAGCCGAAGTTATCGAAGTCACTTCACAGAAAGGAAAAGTCACTGGTGTTAAATACATCAAAGACGCTGAAGAGCAGTTTCTAGAAGCAGATAATGTTGTGTTGTCTGCAGGTGCAATCGGATCAACATTAATTCTTCGAAACTCCCAAATAAAAGGAGTTGGTGAAGAGATATTCTTCGATCCATTCGTATCCGTTGGAGGATACATCAAAGATATCAATTTCAATACTGAAGTCCAGATGGCAGGTTTGGTCATCGGCAAGAACTTTGTTTTGTCTCCGCATTTCTCATCTTTTATTAAGGGCAATATTGCTGATGAAAAAGTTGATGACAAGGATATATTCAGTATAATGGTCAAAACGGCTGATGAGTGTAAGGGTCGTGTTGACGAGAATGGTGATGTTTTTAAAGTAAATACTATTCAGGACATCAGATATTTGGCTGAAGGTGTTGCTACAGCAGGATTAATTCTTGAAAAGATGGGAGTCGATCCAAATACCATAGGTTCAACAGTTTACAGGGGGGCGCATCCTGGTGGAACCGCTCCGATTGGAAAAATCGTGGACAGCAATCTGGAAACTGAAATTTCCAACCTGTATGTTTGTGATGCAAGTGTGCTTCCAATATCTCCTGGAAAACCGCCAATATTGACAATACTTGCCCTAGCCAAAAGACTGGCTGATCATTTAAAAAATAAATAGAAGATTATTCGAATTGTTTTTCGATATCTTCTGTTTTAATCAATTTTTCGCAGTAATGGCATCTGACTACAGGTGGAGATGTCTTAATAACATTAAAAATAGGGGTTATCGGTTCATTTTCATAATTTGTAATGCACTTTGGATTGGTACATTTGAGAATGGATGTAATCTTATCGGGAAGTCCAACTTTATCTTTTTTAGCAGGTTTGTAGTCTCTGATAATGTTGATTGTAGCTTTAGGAGCAATCAAAGCTACTTGGTTAAGTTCTTTGGCATCCAATTCACGGTTTTCAATTTTTAAAATATCCTTTCTTCCAATTTCACCGGATGAAACGTTCATAGCTATTGTGACATTTTGTGTTTCTGCATCCGGCAGGCCAAGAATTTTGAGAATATGCAATGCCTTGTTTGCTGTAATGTGATCTATCACAGTTCCATTTTCAATAGCTTTGATTTTAAGTTCAGATTTTTTCATTTGTTCACCTAATACATTATTAAATCTTTCATTTCAATTATTGTTTCGGTATCCTTTACTAATTTTTTAGGGCTTTTGTTTTTGGTTGCAATGGTAAAGCTTTCGATGACTCTTGCTCCTCGCAATTTGACCTTCTCTTCAAGCCTTGCAATATTTGAATCCCCATGGTTGGCATCCATTGTGGCGAATAGGACAACGTCTTTTGCCCTCAAATCACATCTATCGATTAGGGTTATTATT
Source organism: Methanobrevibacter sp. (assembly GCF_045120835.1). Lineage (GTDB taxonomy): Archaea > Methanobacteriota > Methanobacteria > Methanobacteriales > Methanobacteriaceae > Methanocatella. The sequence continues at coordinate 6,530 of NZ_JBGVFE010000065.1, read as the reverse complement.
GCAGGGGTGGGGTTACCTGCCCATGTGGGAGTTCCTATGTATATGGTATCGTAACCTGTCAGGTCCACTTTTGCAGGGACAATGTCGGTTTTTGTTTCCCTAAATGCATTGATTGATGCTAAAAACTTATTTTTAAATCCATCACGATTCTTTAAATCGTGAATTCTAACCATATCTGCATTTAACTTTTTAGCAAGGGTTTTTGCAACCAAATCTGTCGTTCCTCTTTGCGAGTAATAGAGTATTATTCTTTTCATATTCTCTCCCCCTCACGTTTAAGGATGGAGGCCGAAATGGGTCAGGCCTAAGGTTTCATCAATTCCAAGAAGGATGTTCATATTCTGAATTGCCTGGCCTGATGCGCCTTTTACCAGATTGTCAATGGCAGACAGCATCACAAGTCTTCCGGTTTCATCTATTTCAAATCCGCCAATATGGACAAAGTTGGAACCCCGGACGGAACTCAGGTGAGGTATTTCTCCTTCATCCATTAGCTTGATAAAGTATTCTCCGCCATACTCCTTTTCGTAAATTTTTCTAATTTCTTCAGGAGTAATGTCTGAATTTTCATCATTTAAAAAGCTGTGGCTTGTTGTTTGAATTCCCCGATTAACCGGAACCAGGTGTGGAGTGAATGAGACTTTCACATCTTCAAATCCATGCAGTTCCTGCTGGATTTCTGACATGTGTCTGTGAGAGGATATCTTGTATGGATTAACGTTATCAGCAATGTTGGGATAATGTGTAGTTGCTGATGCATTGACTCCTGCGCCACTGACTCCAGTTTTTGAATCGATGATGATTCTATCCACCAGATTGTTTTTGACCAATGGGTAGGATGATAGGATTGCACCTGTCGGGAAACATCCAGGGTTTGCGACAAGTTTCGCTTTTTTAATTTCGTCTCGGTATAACTCCGGAAGTCCAAATGCACCTTTATTTTCCTTATCGGTGTGTTCCATACCATACCATTTTTCATAAACTTCAGTATCGCGGTATCTGTAATCTCCGCTCAAATCAACCACCTTAATGCCTGCATCCAATATTTCCGGCACGATTTTCATTGATGCTCCGTGGGGGGTTGCGGTAAATGCAACATCCGCATCCAAATCTGATGGGCTTTTGTTTTTAAATTCAAGTCCTGAATCTCTTATGTGTGGGTGAATCTTATGTGCGGGGGTACCATCGTATTGTCTTGAAGTAATATCGGTAATTTCTACTTCAGGATGGTTTAAAAGCATTCTTAAAAGTTCTCCACCAGTGTATCCGCTTGCTCCTATAATGGCTACTTTAAACATATTCATATCCTCCTAATCGTCACAATTGTCTAAAATTTTTCCTTCGAAATTTGTTCTTTTAACTTTTTTAATAATTTTGCAGCTGCTGTCAAGTTCACAATCACGATATTTTTCAATGCGCACGGCTTTTGCTTTAAGCCCTCTTTTGTCAATTGCTTCCTGCAATTTTCCAATGTCATGATTCTGGTCAGCTCCAACGGTGATGATATCTGGGTCAATTTCTCTAACGATTTTGAAAACGTCCCCATTTGCATCACCCAAATAAGCGTCAGTAACAGGTTTTAACATTTTAATTAATTCTAAGCGTTGGTCTTCCCCAACTATCGGCACTCTTTTTCTTCTCTCAACTGTAGCGTCTCTTGCCACTACCACATAAAGTTCAGCATCTTCTCCACCAAGCTTTTTGGACTCTTCCAGGTATACGCCATGTCCCGGGTGGAGTATGTCGAATGTTCCGGTCGCCATTACTTTCATTCAATTACCTCTTTTGATATTTTAATGCATCACGTAAATCAATTTTATCTTTATAAAGTGCAGAACCGATCACTATTCCTTCCACACCACTTTCATTTAGTTTTTTAATGTCATCTATTGTTGTTATTCCTCCAGAGTAAACAATAGGCAAATCTACAGATTCTTTTAGCTTTTCTACAGGTTCTGTGTAAAATCCGCCTAGAAGCCCCTCGACATCGACATTTGTAAACAGAATGCTTCCTGCACCATGTTCCTTGAATTCATTTGATATTTCGGTCGGGCTCTTGTCTATCTTTTCTTGCCATCCTTTAATGACTACTCTGTCATCCTTGCTGTCAAGTGAAATCATGATTCTTTCGGAGCCATATTCGTCTGAAAGTTCTTTAATGGTTTCAGGGTGTTGAATTCCCATTGTTCCGATTATTAATCTTTCAATATCTAAGTCCAATAACTGGCGGGCATATTCGACGCTTCTTATTCCGCCGCCAAGCTGAATTGGAACTGAAACTTCATTTAAAATTTTTTTTATGATGTCAAAGCTAGCAACACCATTTATTGTTCCGTCCAAATCAATGACATGAATATTCTTTGCCCCTAAATCTTCCCAGTGCTTTGCAACGAGTTCCGGGTTTTCAAGTTCTATCATTTCACTTCCAGGTTCGCCCTGAACGAGCTGAACACATTTGCCGTTTTTAATGTCAACTGCAGGCATTATTAACATTTCATCTTTATTAAATGACATTTGCATTTTCCTGTAATATTTTATTATAATGTTACATTTGGTTTTGAAATGTTTTATATGTATTGATTGTATGGCGAATATTCATATTGGATGGGGAATAGACGGAGCATTAAAAATCATTCCCATAATTTTAGGTAAACCTAAATTTTATATAGGGGGTTAAACAAAAATTATTTTAATTATAAAAAAGAAGGCAATATTAATGAGTACAATTATCGAATTCAAAGATGTGGTAAAGGAATATAAATCTGGAGATCACGTTCTAAAAGCTATGGATAATGTTAATTTCACAATTGATGAGGGGGAATTTATTGTAATACTCGGTCCATCCGGTGCAGGCAAATCAACTCTTTTAAATTTGTTGGGGGGACTTGATTCAGTCACCTCAGGTGAGATTATCGTTGACGGCAAACATGTTGAGTCATTTGATGATAATCAGCTGACAGAATATAGGGCCAACAATGTGGGATTCATTTTCCAGTTTTATAACCTAATTCCAAATTTGACTGCATTGGAAAATGTTGAATTGATGAAGGACATTGTAGATGTGGATATAAATGGTGAAGCGGTTCTCGATTCTGTTGGTCTTCATGGCCATGAAAATCAGTTTCCGGCACAATTGTCCGGTGGGGAACAGCAAAGGGTATCAATTGCAAGGGCCGTTGCCAAACAGCCTACAATGCTTCTATGTGATGAACCGACAGGGGCACTGGACTCAAAAACAGGTGTGCTGATTTTAAATCTGCTCCAGGAGATGAGCAATAATCAGAATACAACAGTCGTTATTGTTACTCACAATGCGATACTTGCAGAAGCTGCAGATAAGGTTATCAGAATTAAGAATGGCCAAATAGAAAGCATCGTTCTTAATGAAAATCCTAAAAAGGTAACTGACTTGGAATGGTAACGCATGCTTTCAAAAAAGATGTTTAGGGACATCACTAAACATAAGACTCAATTTCTATCTATTTTTTTAATGGCTTTTTTGGGCGTTTTTGTTTTTGCGGGTGTTGGCGGAGAATCTGTCGGTCTTGAGGTCAATGTTGACAAGTATTATGAGGATACCAATCTGGCCGACGGTTGGATTTATTCACCTTATCTGAATGATCTTTTTTTATATCAGGTGGATGTTTTGGGCGCTACCACCCAAACGGAAAGGCAGGTTGTCATAGACTCGACGGCGGACTTTGAAAATGACCCGGACATTACACTACACTTTGTTGAAAACAATACTATATCAAAATTCTATCTTATGGAAGGCAAGCCATTGGATATTAACGATTCGAAAGGCGTATGGTTGGACAAGAGTTTTGCTGATGCCAAGGGTCTTAAAGTAGGCGATGACATTACTTTTAAGGCAGAAGGTTATGAGATTACAAAGGAAATCAGAGGTTTGGGATATTCTCCGGAATATGTCTATCATGCATCAGATTCATCAGTGATTCCCGATTTCAGCAAAATGGGTTTTGCATATCTGTCATATAAGGCATTTCCAGGTGATACTGTTCCATATAATGTGTTGAATGTTAAGTTTGACGGGACTCCTGAAATGTATGGGGAGTTGCTGGATTACAGGCTGGATGGCTATTACAGTTCTTTTGTTGAAAGGTCCGAACATCCCAGTGTAAGCCAGTTTTCAGAAGAGATGGACCAGCATAGCATGATGGGCGATATTTTCCCGGTGGTATTCATTTTGATTGCGATGCTGATACTTCTGACAACAATGACAAGAATCATTGCACATCAGAGAACACAAATCGGTATTTTAAAGGCCAACGGATTTAAGAATATCTCAATAATCCTGCATTATGTGTCCTATGGCTTTTGGCTGGTTTTGATAGGTTCGATTTTAGGATTGATTCTGGGGCCATTGACATTGCCTAAGCTGTTCTACCCTTCAATGAGTGCAACATATAAGCTGCCTTCATGGGACCCTGCATGGAGCATGAATTTTATTTATGTGGCAAGTTTGATGGTCATAATGGCATTGGCGGTTTCATATTATTCGGTTAAAAGCATTTCCTCTGAAAAACCGGCAGATACGATTAGGGCAAAGGTACCAAAAATTTCATCGGCAGGTTTTGTTGAAAAGTTGAGTGTATGGAAACATCTGTCATTCAACATTCGCTGGAACTGGAGAGATGCTAAAAGAAATAAATTCCGGGCGCTTATGACCATCATTGGAGTTATGGGTTGTGCCACACTTTTGGTATGTGCATTCGGAATGTATGATGGAATGAATGATTTGAAGGAATGGGAATATAATCAGATTAATCATTATGACTCCAAGCTGGTTATTGATCAAGATGCAAGCCAATCACAAATTGATGATGTGGCAGATAAGGTCAATGGAGATATAATAATGGAATCTGCTATTGAAATTGAATCGGGCACCGCCAAAAAGTCAGGTTCGCTTCTGGTTTTAAATGATACTGATCTGATAACTCCTACCGATTATGACTGGAATAAGGTTGACATCGCTGAGGATGAAGTTTCAATTTCACAGAAGATGGCTAATCTATTGGGTGTTGAAGTTGGCGATACTGTCAAATGGCACATCATGGGTTCGGACAAATGGATTAAAACAAAAATTGACAAAATCCATTCTGATCCTATATCACAGGGATTCATAATGTCAAGTGAAAAGCTGGATGATTTGGGATTAAACTATACTGCAACAAGCATTATCACTGCAGAACATGTTGATAAGGAATATGATGGTGTTAAAGCGGCAAACTCCATGAAAGACATGACTTCCAGTTGGGACGAGCTGACAGAATCAATGTGGCTATTGATTTACATTCTGATGTTCTTTGCAAGCCTTTTGGCGATAGTTGTTCTTTATAATCTGGGATTGTTGTCATTTACAGAAATCGAGAGGGAGATTGCAACACTTAAGGTTCTGGGTTTTAAGGCAGGTGCTTTAAGGAATCTATTGTTGACCCAAAACTTGTGGTTTACGGCTATTGGATTCGTATTGGGCCTTCCATTAGGTTATTTCATTTTGGATATAATGTGGCAGTCCTCAGGAGATTCATTTTATATTCTGCCTTCAATTACCATTACGAATTTCCTTTTGACAGCTGCAATAACATTCACATTATCCATACTTGTAAATTTAATGTTTTCCAAAAAGATTAAAAGATTGGACATGGTAGAATCCCTAAAAAGTGGAGAGTAGGAGTTTTCTACTTTTCTAATATTTTTGTTGTGGTTTTTTATATTTCATTTTTCTAATATTATATTATGTCGCTATCTAAAAAAATGCTTAGGGATATTAAAATCAATAAAACACAGTTTATTGCAATATTTCTAATGGCATTTTTAGGTGTTTTTGCTTACTGTGGAATATATGCGGAATATTATGGGCTTGTACAGACCTCCGATGATTTTTACGCTCAAACCAATTTGGCTGATGGATGGGTTTATAACAGTGATTTTGATGATGGGGCAGTTGATAAAGTTAGTGATTTTTCAAGCGAAACAGACAGACAGTCAGTCATTCAATCAGTGGCGGACTTGGATAACAGTCCGGATATAACGCTGCATTTTACCGAGAAGGGCACTATTTCGAAGTTTTATGCAACTGAAGGAAAGGATTTTGATGCCTCAGACGCTTCTGGAGTTTGGCTTGATAAACGATTTGCAGATGAGAGAAATCTAAATGTCGGAGACAAAATCACTTTTGAATTCGACGGTGAAAAGATCACAAAGGAAATTAAGGGGTTGGGTTTTTCTCCGGAATATATTTATGAAACTTCTCCAAGTTCACTCACTCCTGATTTTTCACAAATCGGTTTTGCATATCTTTCATATAAAGCATATCCGAGCGATATTGAATATGATACATTGCTTGTTAAATATAACGAGTCAGATAATGATTTTAGAGATAAATTAGATGATTCAATTGATTATTTGTCATTCACTAAAAAGGAAGACCAGTTAAGCGTTTCTAAGTTTTCAGATGAGATGGCGGAACACAAGATGATCGGGGATGTTTTTCCAATTGTATTTAT
>NZ_JBGVFE010000064.1:0-41132 GCF_045120835.1 Methanobrevibacter sp. | reverse complement strand
TTACAATTGCAAGAACAATCTTATCCAAAAAGCAGGTGATGATTTTAGATGAAGCAACATCCAGCGTTGATACAATGACTGAAAAATTGATTCAAAAGGCTATGGACAAAGTGATGGAAAATCGTACAAGCTTTATCATAGCCCATAGATTATCAACAATTAAAAATGCCGACAAGATAATTGTCATTGACAATGGCAAAATAATCGAACAGGGAACACATGAAGAGCTATTGGCCCTAAAAGGATATTATTTCAATACCCTGAATTCCCAATCAGATGATGTGTAGAAATAATATTTAATCAAATCCTAAACACTCATCCCACATTTTTTGGGATTCCTCATCCAAAAATTCTATTGAATTTGCTTTTTTGAAGAAATTACTGGCTTCTCCATATTTCTCCCAATCATAATAGGTATAGGCTTTACCTTTGAAGGCCTCAAATGAATCGTCATCCATTCTTAAAACAGAATCATATACACTTATTGCATCCTCATAATCCTTGTTTAATCTATTTGCCTTTGCAATTGCCAATCTTGCATCAATATATTCTTCATTTAAAGCCAAACAGTTGATTAATTCTTCAATTGCTTCGTCATAATTTTTTAAGTTGATAAGCGCCAACCCTTTTAGATAATATGCCTCGTGATTTTCAGAATTTAAATAAATTGACTTGTCGCAAAGACCAATAACACGAGTATTTAAATCATACCCGTTAGTTGCCAACCCCTCATCAAATCTATCCAATTTTCTTTTTGCTTGTCTTAAATACATTTCATCACGATTTAAAGCAACTTTTGCATCTTTTGAAGTTTTTTTCAAAATGTCCGGGACATCTTCTCTAGAAATGACCTCATCCTTGAAGCTTGACAAATCATATGCAATATCTGAAAACTGCTCAATTGCATTTTCACCAAACTCCTCAATATCAAATTCGTCAATGCGCTGTTTGAATTCAGTTGAATCCATTTCTCTTAGTATATCGGTAGTCTCTTCTCGCAAATATCCAATTCTATCATATATTGATTGAACCAATGGAGATTCAAAAACTGCCTTATCCCCTTTTCGTCTGTTGACCTTAATATCTTCCCATTCTTTAGACATAATAATCACTTATGTATCTATTTATCATGCATTCTTTTTAAATTTTTAAGATTTGACTACATGCATCATGCACAACATTGTGATTGAAATAAGCAACGTGTCTAAAATGAAAATATGAATTATTAAAATAGAAGTGGAGATGGTAAGTGTTAAAATAATTGATGCCGAGTCACATTAAATCCCAACTAATTGATGTTGAGCTATTCGGTTAAAAAAATAGGAAGAACAAATAAGTAAACTATTCGTTCTTAACGATTTTCAAACCAACATACTCATCCTTACACATTTCAGGAAGATATCTGAAGGTATTCCTATTATCCTCCTTAACCTCTTCCCTAAGCTTATCCCATTCAACAAAATTTTTACTTGTAGTCTGGTCCAAATTGAGTTTAAGTTTATACCAACTTTCATGCATCATTTTAGCAAAGTGATTTATTTCATCCTTTGAAAAACCATCAATAGGATCGCCGGAATCATTTATAGAAACCAATTCATATCCCTTATGTTTTAATATTTTAACTAAGTGGTCTGCCTGTTTTAAATTAGAGAACTGAATATGTTTATCCAAACTCTTAAAATCTTCTTCACCACTGGAATTGCTGTCCAATTTACCTGTCTCATAAAACTGATTCATCTTATAAGTCAATGACCTGAGGCGGCTTCTGATAACTTTTAGGCCAATTTTATCCAAAAGTTTTGGAATGTTACTGATGGCATCCCTATCAAACTGTTTAGTCGGTTCATCAAGCTCTTCCCATTTAACCAGATTTGGATTGACTTTATTGATTCTGTCATCATTGTCTTCATCATGAATCCAACCGGTACCCCTTCTTTCCCTGCACCAGTCCCTATGTTCATAAATGGCCAAATCATCAATATCGTCTGAACTAAATCTTATGACCCTTACAATCTTGCCATCCCGTTCAAGCAGTTCCTGCCTTTTTTTGAAATCCTCAAAGGATTCCTCTTCTTTTTCAATAGGAGGCCTATTGTCTTCAATTTTGTCTTCAAATTCCTTTACTTTAACTTCCCAATCTTTTGTATCCGCCATTTCCTCTTCAGTTTTATGAGCTATTTCACAACCAATCATGCTCAATTTTTTTGGAATGGACTTTGCCTGACGGATATTTGACATTTTTAAGCTTGCAGGCAAATCTTCAAAATCACATGCCCGAGCTATCTTTTCCTCATATTTTTTGATATTTTCATCATCATTATCCTTTTTGGCCTGTTCTAGCTGTTGTTTGAGAGATTGATTGTATTGTTCATTAACTTCTATAGCCAATCGCTCTATATTTCTCAAAAGCACATCTGGAGATTGAATATTATCCATCAGGATTTCTCTTTGAACATCATCTAAAACAACTTCGGGATTAATTGTTAAACTTCTGGAAAATACTTTCCTAATATTTAAAACATCTTTAATGAACTTTTCCTTATCCTCTTCAAAGCCAAGACCCATAGACCCATTTTTTAAAATGTAGGTTACATTGAAATATTTGTCGGATATTTCAACTTCAAAATCATTTACATGATTTTTCTGTTTATCCAAAATACCGTAAGGACGCCTGTTCCACTCCTGAAGTTCATCACATAATATCAGAAGGTATGAAATAGGGGAATCTTCCGGATCCAATTTTCCAAGATTGAATGGTTTGTCTTCATCCTGCAAAGTTTTATTGTAATAGTTATGTAGCAAAATAGCCGTTGCACTGTCTACGATAGGATAGAAGAAGAAATCATTATTTTTATTAGCATACTTTTGAATCAGTTTACCATATGAATTCAATAACAAAATGGCTGAGAAGTATCCGTGGTCTATAAAGCCATTGGCAGTCATGTCTTTTACAAATCCATTCAGATGTTTAACCAACTGTTTGAATTCATTATCATTAAGATTAAAGTCCAAAGCAATCTTATGAGCCATAATGTCTGTAGGTTTGAACAGATCCAGAATCTTTGTACGTCCATAGGTGTTTCTAAAGTTATCTGCATAATCATATGGATAGTATTTAACAATGGAGTTGAATTCATTGAAATCCCTAAAGTCAATATTGGCCTTAACATCATAACTGACGGAAATAGATTCAACGGTCTCATCAATAACCTTATTTAATTGTTTTCCAATAATCTCAAATGGATAACCTATATCATGGAACAGAGCTGCAATTCCCCAACGATATAAAAATTCCTCATGGGAAAATTCGTTGTTGTTCTTTTTATCCCTGAAATATTTTGTATAGTTTTTATTGCCCACAATATAGTTTTTAAAGAATCTGCGATAATTTTCATTTTGAGCATAAATCGCCAAACCCAAAATGAATACATTGACGGAGTGAATGAAATGATCCCTTTGCCTGTCTATTAAATCGCCTGTGTTTTTTTCATATTTTCTCATGATATTGACCAAATCAAGAAGATTATTTGGTTCACTTATGAGAATTTTAGGACTGTTTTCATCAACTTCACTTTTGTCCTCTGGAGTGATTTGATAAATCATTAAAAATGTTTCATAAACTTCATAAGCTGTATATGATGATTCATATTCTAAAAAAACATCAATTGATGCTTTTAAAAGACCTTTATAATCATGAAAATGGGTTTTTCCATGATTATCCTTAAATTCGATTTTATCATCATACAATTCAACCATGTCAAAAAAATTAGTAATATAATGACTTAAATTAGAATCCCGATTTCGATTTTCAACCTGTGTGCTTTCCTGAGCCATATTAATAACACCTATAATCCATATTAATTATAGATATATCAACACCATTAAATAAGGTTAACATATTATGTAATAAATATTTTACATAACTGGTGAAAAAAATATAAAAATGTCGATTAGCTCTTGACAATTTTTAAATCGACATTGTTGCACATTTGCGGAAGATTTCTAAATGTTCTTTTGTTAGAATCCCTTTTTGTTATGTCCAGTTCTTCCCATTCAACGACATTAGGATTTAATTTTTTGGCATCATCACGAACAGAACCAAATTTCCAACCTAAATTGACTTTAAGCTTATACCATGCATTATGTTCTCTTTTGGCCAGATATTCAAGGGAATCCTCATCGAAATATTCAATTGCCTCACCGGGTGACTGAACGTCAACCACATCATATCCAAGTTCGGCCAATATTTTAACCAAGAAATCCGCCTGCTTGTAGTTTGAATATTTAATATACTCAGGCAAATCATCAAAGTCCTTGGTTCCTTCCTCTTTTGATTGGTAGAACTTATGCATCTCAACGGTAAGCATTCTGATTTTACTTCTGACGATTTTCAGTCCTATAGACTCAACAAGACCCGGGATGTTTTTAACAGGATCGATATCATACTGCTGGATTTCAGGTGTCAAATCATCCCAAGGCACCAGACAGTCATGTATCAATTGGGAATCATCTCTCACTTCCCCATAGGTCCAACCCTGACCTATTTTTTCCTCACACCATTCATCATGTTCGAAAATAGCCAAGTCAATTACTTCCTCTTGGGAAAATTCGGTTATTGCCTCACGTTTATCTGATTTGCTTGCAAGCTCACAGCCAATCATGTTTAGCTTTTTAGGAATTGACCTTGCCTGACGGATATTTGCTAGCTTGAGATGTGAAGACAACTCATTAAACGGTTTGGTCTTCTCTTCGAAATCCCTTATGGCATCCTCATCAACCTCGCCTTTGGCTTTTTTTGCCTCAAATTGAACTTTAGTGGTTTCAATATACTGCTCGTGAATCTGAAGCGCCAACTTTTCAACATTTCTAAGCAAGGTGTTAGGGGACTGGATTTCTGATTTAACGATTTCTCTCATGATGTTGCTGTCCTGCTTTACATCAGTATAAATCAGGAAATTCCTTTCGAAAATACTTGGAATTGACAAAACATTTTTAAGCAGTTCCTGTTTATCTTCGGAAAATCCAAGACCCATCGAACCGCTTTTGACAATGTAGTCAACTTCAAGTTTGGAATCATCGACCACAAGCTTCAAGTCATTTACGTGGCTTCTTTTTTTGTCCTTAATGCCGAAAGGCTGTCTGTTCCATTCCTGAAGTTCGTCACATAATATGAGCAAGTATGCAAGGGGACTTTGTAATGGATGAAGCGCTTTTAAGTTGAAAGGTGCTTTTTGCAATACATTTCTGTAGTAGTTATGCAATAAGATTGCTGTGGCACTGTCGACAATAGGATAAAAGAAGAAATCATGGTTTTTGGCATATTTTTGAATTAAATAACCATAGGAATTCAAAACGAGTATCGCTGAGAAAAATCCATGGTCGATAAATCCGTTGTCTCCCATGATGTTTACAAAATCATCCAAATGCTTTACCACCATGTTGACGTCAACGCCTGAAAAATCCGTAGCTATCTTATGGGCCATAATGTCTGTAGGTTTAAATAAATTCAGGAATTTTGCCTTAGGATATTGTGCAGTATAATTATCTGCAAAATCGGGCTCTATCTTCATAATGGTATTGAATTCATTGAAATCCTTAAAGTCTATTGCAGTATCTGCACTGTATGAACTTGAAATGGACTTTACCCCATCATTTATGAATTTGTTAAGTTGCTTTCCGATAATTTCAACGGGATATCCTATATCATGGAAGAGTGACGCCACACCCCAGCGGTACAAGAACTCTTCGTGAGACAATTTTTTATTGATTCTGTAATATTTTTTATAAGGAGTATTGAGTATATATGTCTCAAATGCATCACGGTAACTTTTATTTTGAGAGTAAATCGCCAAACCTAACAGAAATACATTAACTGAATGAATGAAGTGATCCCTTTGCTTTTCAATTAAGTCCCCAGTATTTTCCTCATATTTTTTCATTATCTTAACCAGGTCCAATAATGTGTTCGGCTCGTTAACTGCACTGTTTTCGGTTACCTTATCGGATTTATTTTCCGCAGTGATTTGATAAATCATGAAAAATGTCTGATAGATTTCATATGCATTATATGTATTTTCAGTTTCTAAAAATACATCAATTCCTGCTTTTAAAAGCCCTTTATAATAATGACCATTGTGTTTATCATCATATAACTCCAAATTATCAAAAAAATCATCAATATATTTCTTTAAATTACTGTCACCCATAAGAACACCTTTAATAAATTGTATACTATTTAAAATATAAAATTATTTCCAATTAGTTTGCTTACTTCACAGGAAGTTTTACACCAACAATTAAATCCTCCATAGAATTACACCTATTCATTCATTATTTTATTTAGTATTCTCAACACTTCAGAAAGCTCTCCAGGATAGTTAAAATCCAAAAAACCATCTGAAGAATCTTTTTTCAGTATTACTGTCCCATTTACTGAATTTTGCTTTTTCATGAGATAACCACCATTAGTTAGTTTATAATAATGTCCGATTTAAACAGAACAAAGATTTTTATTTATCCGTGCGTTCGTCCAGCTCATATAATAAATTTACAATATTAAATAGACTCCTGTAATCATGATTGCTTATGGCATCATGCGCTTTATCCACCAACTCCTCAAAATGTTTTTTATTATTAGTAAATATGCCCCCATACTTTAAGTTGTAAAAGCATTCAATTATAACCTCATTTTTATTTAACAAGACATATTTTTCAACAATATCCCGGTAAAATCCTTCCAATTCCTCCAAATTTTTGCTTTCTTCAATTTCTGCAACGCTTCCGATTTCAAACAGTGCCTCATCTTCAATGAGTTCTATTTTATTTAAAACATTTTCCATGAGAATCGAAAATCTCAAATTCCTTTTTGCATCGTTTACAGTACTTTCTAAATGGCCAATATAAATATCAGCATGATTTAAAGCGATACTGTCTCTTCTAGCTATTTCAAGTAAACTTTCAATATACCGCTGAAGTTCAGTTTCATTAAATTTCAAGAATTCGCACAGATATTCAATATCCTTAAGAGCATTATTGTAGCGGCTAATCAAATCATTGAAAATTAATTCATCTTTCAGGGAAAAATACTCATTGAAGTAAGGTATGAAAATATTCTGCCCCTTTAATACATGAGGTGATTTTTCATCAAGTTTGACCATTTCATCTTCATTGTAAACATTTATTTCATAATCATTTTTACCAGATTTAAATTTGAATGAACCATCAATTTTTAAAGGAAATTTTAATGAGGATTCACGGTTTATAAATTCTATGGAATAACCCAAAAAGGAATATGATAAATCTTGTGAAAATACCCTGCCTTTAATTTCACCATTTTCATTATTTATAAGTACGGACAGAGGTTTTCTTCGGACTTCCACTGGAGGTTTTTCAAGGCTTCCCGCATAAATGGCCGCACCTTTTGATACGACTGTTAATGGATTTATGCTGGATTCAATTTCAATATCAAATTCTTTCAAAATCATGTCCTGGACAACTGGACTTAGTGATGAGCCTCCAACAAGAATGATCCTGTCAATATCACCTTCAGACAGCATGTTTTTATCGAGAAGATTTCTTGATAACTTGAAAGTGCATTTAATCAGCGGTTCAATGATGTGTGCAAATTCCTCTCTGGTTAAAGTGTATCTGAAATCATATCCTTCAAAAATATCCCCAATTTCTATCTTCGCTTCATCATGATTTGTCAAATCTTTTTTGGCAATTTCGGCAGCATTCTTTAGTCGAGCGAATATTTTCAGGTATTTTGTATTGTCCCTTCTTAAATCATCCAAACTTAAATCATGAGCAATTTTGGGCGAAAATAAGTCGTTTACAATCCTCCAGTCAAACGCATTTCCTCCCAGATTTTCCAGCCCATCGGTTGCAACCTTTTCGATTTCGCCATCATTTTCCCGGATTAAAGTAACATTGAATGTTCCCCCACCCAAATCATAAATCATCCATATTCCATTTTTCTTTTTAAGATCATATGCAAGAGAAACTGCAATAGGCTCTAAAATAAGCCCATGTGATTTGAATCCTGCAAGTTTAGCTGCCTCATTAACCGCCCTTGTTTTAATAGGATTTGAATTTGCAGGAACACAGATTACAGCATGTTCAATATTTATTCCCATCTCATCATGAACCGAAACTCTCAAATCTTTTAAAACCTCTGCCGAAAGGTCTTCGGGAAACATTACCCTTGATGATTTTTCAAAATTGAATGGAATGGAAAATCCCATTTCATGTTTAAATTCACATACCGCATTGGGATTGTTTTCCAAGATGGCCTCTTTTGCATTTGCACCCACTTCCACATCATCTCCCTCTATTAAAACAGCAGAAGGAGTAAACAGATCTCCAGTAACATGATTTTTAATAATTATGGGTTTTCCCTTATTAAAATAAGATATTAATGAATCCGTTGTTCCTAAATCGATTGCATAATCAATAGTATTTTCCTTGATTTCATTTGAAGCCCTGAAATGCATCTTCATATTCTGCTTCCACAATGACATTCCGTATGCATATCTGTCCCTGATTTGGGAATTAAGAACAACCGCAAATTCCATCAGATTTGCTCCGGCAGACAAATTGTTTGAATTGACCAGACGAATTGCCTCCGGGACAATGTCTTCAACCGAATATGTTTTAAGTACTGGAATTATATCTTTATAAATCTGTTTTATTTCACTGCTTGAATCCATTAAGTTTTCAAGCAAAACGACTGCCTTAAATAAACTTCCATGCTTTTGCAAATCAATGAAAATTTCCCACAAATCTAAATAATGACGATATTTATTTCCAATGGAAGGATTGTAAGCAATTGCCTCTTTTAGTAAGCTGCATGACAGGTCATAATTATTTCCCTTAAGATTGATAGTGAATGCCTTAGAAATTAATTTCAAATCGGGCCTTTTGGATTTCCATATTCTAAGAGTTTCGGAATAGCACTTTCGAATGTCATAATCAGCCAATACCTCATTTTCCAATATTTCAATAGCTTCACCAAGCCTATTCTCACATTTAGCGAGTTGAAAAGCTTTTTTTATTGAATCATTGACAATATATTCATGATAATCATCATGATAGTCATTGTCGAGGCTGATTTCAGATACGATCCGTTTAGATTTATATTTATCCATCGCTTTTTGAACATCCCTCAAAAGGTCATCTGCATCCCCGTATCTGTTAGATGGATTGGCATCAAGGCACTTCAACACAATTTTATCCAACTCGTCAAATACCTGGCCATTATAGTGGCTTGGAGCCTTTAGCTCTTTGCTCCATGGTTTTAAATCCATTAACTCGGAATTGGAATATCCTTCAACATCATAGGGGAAATGATTTGTCAACAACTGATAGAAAATGACTCCAACAGCATATATGTCACTTCTCGTTGACACCGACTTTTCAAATAGTTCCGGAGCCATATAAGGTCTTGTACCTGCAATATCAATGTCGGAAACTTTGGTTGTAATCTCCTTTGCAAATCCAAAATCTGAAATCTTAATAATTATATTCCCAAAATCATTAAAACTAACCAAAACATTATGCGGTTTCAAATCCCGATGAACAATAGGAGGATTTGCAGAATGCAAAGTATTCAGACCACTTAAAATTTGTCTGATTATATCCAAACACCGTTCTATTGGCATGAATATGTTGTTCTCGCTGAATGAATTTAAATATCTCTCCAAATCCCCTCCAGAAACATATTCCATTACAAAATAAGCATGACTTTTCCCATCTTCAAAATCGGATATCTCTGCAGCATCATAAATGCTGATTATGTTCTCATGCCTCAATTGACAAGCTAGAGTAACTTCTCGAAAAATATCTTTTTTGTTGGTGGCGGCACTTAAGGGCTCTTTGATGATTTTCATGGCCATTAAGATATCTAAGTAGTTATGGTTTACCAAATACACCTTTGCAAATGACCCTTCTCCAAGAAATTTTTTAACTTCGAACTTACCATTGAAAAATTCTTCAATTAAGTATTTTGCATCATCAAAGTCCACGAAACCACCAATTAGATTTGAAAAAATCTAATTAAAATGAACAATAAATAACCGCTCCACCATTACCTTTAGATAATTTTAAGAATGAATTTGCCTTAAGTTTTGTTTCGACTCCAGTTGGAACCTTTATATCTCCAATGTATGTTCCATTAGTGCTTCCGCTATCCAAAATATACCATCCATCATCCTTAAAGAATAATTTCAAATGGGGTTTGGAAACATTTGAAACCGTTGAATAGCTATTGTCTAAAAGTATAGTAGATGAAGACAAGTCATTAGCATTGAAATTAGCTTTTCTTCCAATTAAAACCTTTTCCTGTTTGTGAACCTTAAATGTTTTACCTTTGTCAACGCCGTTGAAAATAGTTAAAACACAATGCTCACCATCAGAAAATCTTTGATTTGATTTGTATAAATCAAAAAACGTAAGGAGCTCATCAGACAGGAAACTGACATCCAAAAACAGACTTTCAAAGGCACATTCCTTTAATACATATGCCTTAACACTTCTGCGACCGATTTTATTGGGCACCTCTTTTTTTACAACAACCTCTTCAACCAGATCCGCTTCAACAAGCTGTTTGAAGTGTTGACCCAACATTTGAGTAGTGATATTTATATTGTAGTTATTTAAAAGTATTAAATTGATTTCACGAGAATATAATGGTTCCTTTTTAAATGAACCATCCTCGGCCTTATTTATCTTTTCAAAATCTCTTAAAATTTCCAATATCGAAAATCTGACTTTATTGTTTATCGCAGCCAATTTAATAGATAACATATCTGAATCATAGGCATCTAAAATCACTGTTTTTAAATCATTCATGATAAACCCCGTTAATTAACTATATGAATTAACAAATATAAATAATTTATTTCAGCTAATTTAACTAATCTTTCGTTCAATTCGCAAACTGACTTTAATGATATGTTTATACTTTGATAATATTTAACTTGTCTAAAGAAAAAACTTTACTCAAACTTAAAATCAATGCATTATCACATAAAAAATTAAAAAATTATTTTAACAATCAAATCTATAAAATTAAATTAATGAGGTGAGAAAAATTTCACTTAATGACATATTGGATAAAATCGAAAATTATAATGAGAAAATCCTTTTTGTAAGCCGTTGGTTATTATCCCCAATGTACTTCCTACTAATTTTTGTTCTGATACTGATTTTAATCAGATTTGTATTCGAAGTGGCAGATTTTGTTTCTGTTATGCAAACATTGACCTATAATGAATGGATAATGCGTGTTTTGGAACTATTGGACTTGACACTGGTTGCCAATTTGGTTTTAATCGTTGCTTTTTCAGGTTATGAAAATTTCATATCAAAAATTGGCGTTGCCGAAGAACATGTTGACAGACCATCATGGATGGGTCATTTAGACTTTTCAGGACTCAAACTTAAAATCATCGGTTCTGTTGTGGCAATTTCCCTAATTGAATTGTTGCAGGACTTTTTAAATGCTCCGTCAATTGATCCTACCACTGAATTTTGGAGAGTGATTCTTCATTTAACCTTTGTAGTGACCGGATTCGCATTTGCCTGCATGGAAATACTTTCCACAAAAAGGCATGCCCTTAAACAGGAAACATTTTCTGAATCTGAAAACGAATAAGAGTTGAAACTCTTATTCCTCTATTTTTAAAAAAAGTTTGAAACTTGATAAGCTTCACGAAAAATCAATGAGTTAAGACCTATTCAACGAACAGTTCACTTAATCTATCCAAACCGGCCTGTTTAACAGTTTTATCTTCATCATTGACAATTATATTGGTTAGAACATTGCTGTTTTCAATTTTTTTAATAGCTGCAATTCTCACATGAGGTTCCGGATGATTTAAAGCCAAATCAACCAATGATGCCTCATCCTTTCTGGTATGCACCTTGAGCTTGACAACAGTAACTTCCTCTTTTTTCACATCATCACTGGATTTGTTAGAAATTTGCCCATCTCCAGGTATTTCACGCTCTACAACAATTTGTCCGCCTTCATCATAAGCCCAATTAGCATCATCACAGGTCAAATGATCCAAAATGGATTCATTTCCCAAATATTCATCTTCCTTTGGCCAGTGAACATGTACCTTGTTATCCAATACCTTTGAAATGATTTTTTGACCGGAATTTACATTTTGAATAGAAGTTTTAACCAAATCTATACGCCTTTCATCAAAATCCATTCTATCACCAATATTGTTATATTTGTTTTGAAGGTTAAAATATCTTTTCTTATTGAAAAGGGATTAGACAAAATAATTAAATTTTATCTAAAGCCTGGTCCACATCAGCCAAAATATCTTCAATATCTTCAATACCAACTGAAAATCTAATCAAATCAGGAGTCACACCAGTAGACAACTGCTGCTCTTTAGACAATTGAGAATGAGTGGTTGATGCCGGATGTATTACAAGAGATTTTGCATCTCCAATGTTTGCAAGCAGAGACAACAATTCTACATTTTCAATGAATTTCAAGGCGCCGTCATAACCTGCCTTAAGTCCAAATGAAACGATTCCACCATAACCCTTTTCAGCATATTTTTTTGCCACTTCATGATTTGGTGAAGACTCCAAACCGGAATAGGTTACCCAAGCCACTTTTGGATGAGCTTCAAGGTGTTTTGCAACTGCCATAGCATTTTCTGCATGCCTTTCAATTCTTAAGCCTAATGTTTCAAGGCCCTGCAACAGCAAAAATGATCCGAATGGAGACGGCACTGCACCGGTATCCCTTCCGACAACTGCCCTTATTCTTGTTGTAAATGCAACACCCCTAAAGGTTTCACCGAATACCAGACCATTATATGTCTCATCAGGCTCTGACAATGTCGGGAATTTTCCGTTCATCCAGTCAAAGTCACCTTTTTCAATGATTATTCCACCTAAAGTGGTTCCATGACCTCCAATGTATTTGGTTGCAGATGATGAAATGATATCCGCACCATGGTCAAACGGACGAACTGAACCTATACCTACAGTATTGTCAGCAATCAACGGGATGCCATGAGAATGTGCAATTTCAGATATCTTATCAAAGTCAGGAATATCCAATTTTGGATTTCCGATTGATTCAACATAAATCGCTTTTGTCCTATCATCAATTGCCGCTTCAAACTCTTCGGGAGACTGTGAGTCTACAAATCTAACGCTTCGACCCAACTCTTCGAGAGTATTTTCAAAAAGCTCATAGGTTCCACCATACAGATTATCCGCAGATACGATATTGTCTCCGACCTGAGTCAGGTTGATTATTGCATAAAATATTGCTGACATTCCTGAAGCGGTAGCATAAGCCGCAGAACCTCCTTCGATTGCAGCCATTCTCTTTTCAAATGCATCTGTTGTTGGGTTTGTTAATCTTGTGTAAATGTTTCCTCCCTCTTTAAGTGCAAATCTGTTTGCAGCCTGTTCCGGATTGTTGAATACATAAGAAGTTGTCTGGTAAATCGGTGTTACCCTTGAACCGGTTTCATCTACCTCTTCCTGACCCGCATGTACACCAATTGTTGATATATTTTTTTTGTTTTTAATTTCATACGCCATAATAATCACTTAAAGTATTTGTTATATGATTTATATTAAATTATCAGATATTTTTTTTCCTAAAACCCGAATAAATCCTGTGCATCAAGCATTACATCCACAATATGGACATTAAACGGACATCTTGGTTCACAGTCTCCACATGCAATACAATCAGTTGCATTGAATTTTAGATTATTATAATGCTCCTGAATACTTGCAGGAACCTCATCATGATTTTTTGCCAAATCAAACAGTTTATTGACCATTGCAATATCAATTTCTGAAGTGCATGGAGCACAGTGCCCGCAGTAGGTGCATTGCCCTTCAAATGAATGTTTTGGAGCATTTTTCAGTACTTCCGCATAATCCTTTTCTGCATCGGTTGCATCACAATATTTCAAGGATTCCATCAGCTCAGCAACAGTTTTTACACCGACAAATATGCTTGATACTCCTTTCTGCTCCAGTGCATAATGAATGCATTGAATCGGCGTTAGGCCAACTCCAAAGGGCGAAGTTTCATCTGACAATAGATTGCCTCCGGCAAATCCCTTCATTACTGTCAGTGCTGTACCATTTGCCTGGCATGTTTCATAAATTTCAGCCCTGAGGGGATTTAAGCCTGACAAATCGTTATCATATGCATTGTCTTTTCGATATTCCTCAATATCATCCATGGGTCCGAATAAGTCAAATGCAGGATTAATTGAAAACATCAGAAGTTCAATTTCAGGGTTTTCAGCCGCAAGGATTCCAATGTCCGGATTGTGTGTACTCAGTCCGATGTGGGCGATTGTCCCTTCCTCCTTTAGCTTGCGAACATATTCGATGAATGGCCCTTCCATTATTTCATTATAATCCTCAATCTGGTCGACATAATGTATCATGCCGAAATCAAGCGTATCTATTTGAAAACGTTCCATAAAATCTTCAAATGCCGGAATTACCTTATCCATTTCACGTGTTCTTACATACTGATTGTTCTGCCATGTTGATCCTATGTGGCCCTGAATAACCCAATTTTCACGATTGTCCCTGATTGCACGGCCCAAATGTGAGCGCACATCCGGTTCACTCATCCAGCAGTCAACAAAGTTAATTCCATTTTCTTCACATGCCCTTATTAATTCTTCAGTATCTTCATAAGGCCTCTCAACCAAAAATTCAGCTCCGAATGCTATTTCAGATACTTCAATTCCTGTACTGCCCAATTTTCTATATTTCATCTAAATTCCCTCACCATTATATTTGTCAAAATAATTCTTAAAATTTTCTTTGATTAATCATTTATACTAAAAAAAACAAAAATTAATATTAGATGTATAATGTACACCAAAGAATTTATTTTAAGTGAAGTAAACCTCATAAGGGAGGAAATCGGCCATGACAAAGTAAATATTTCCATTGAGGAAATTTACTTTGAAAATAATGAACTGTGGATTATTACCGAAGACCGACCCGACAAATCAGCCATTATTGGAAAGGGTGGATGGGTAGTCGGGAAACTACGTGAAAAATTAGGCCTCAATAGCATACATGTTGAAAGCTATGGGGACTTTTTAAACAAGAACTATAAGTTGAAATTATCCAAAAAAACTATCCATAATCTCGATTTGGATTTGGTTGGACTTAGAAACCTGGAATTTACTATTGCCAATAAACTTGACAACATTTACAGCTTTAATTTTGATGCATATTTTAGTGAAAATTCATTTGAAGAATCTGAAAAGACTGAAGCTGTTGTTGCACTATCCGGCGGCGTTGACAGTAGCTTTTCGCTTATTTTGGCTAAAAAGTTAGGTTTCAATCCTGTTGCCGTTACGGTTGATCCGGGAACTATCATTCTGCCTAACCAATTTAAGAAAAATATCAAATTGGTTACTGAAACCCTTGAGATTAATCATGAATATATAGCGGCAGACTATTCAGAGGTTATTTCCGAATCATTTGCCGGCAGCGTCCACCCTTGCGGAAGATGTTCCAAAAGCACCGGAGAGCTAGTCAAAAAATATGCAAAAGATAACAAAATTCCAATAATTATCTTTGGTGATATGCTTGCAACTGGCAGCCAATGCATAAATTTACAGGAGGATTCATTATATCGACTGAACCTTCCGGCAAGTTTAAGTGTTGGCAAACAAGAGATAAAATCCTTAATCAAAAACTATGATTTAATGACATTTAAGGGATTCGGCTGTCCGCTTCTTTATGAGGTTCACAGAAAGTTCCCCCATATGAAGAAATTTTCCATCCAACGAATACTTAGAGAAACCCGTTCAGGTGCACTTGAACCCGGCGAGGCTCTTGACCTAATTTGGAGTTTTTATAAGACAAAATAAGATATGATTAATAGAAAATGACAATAATGGAAGCTGAGCTATACTTATTTAATCGTTGAGTAACAAACAATAAGTTTCCACTAATGTCAAACCATCAATCATACTGAATTATCAAAAAGTATATCAGCAATAGTATATTGTCTGACAAAGTATTTAAAGTTTAGGTATGCCTAAATAATTTCAAAAGAAAAAATATAGGGATAGTTAAATTCCCTTTTTCTCAAACTCTTCATTCAAGAAATTTTTAATGTTATCTCGAGCAACTTCAACCATTTCCGGTGCAGGACCGCCCGGAACAGCCCTAATCCTGACATTTTCACGAGGATTTAAAGCCCTTTGAATCAAATCATCATTGAGATTCAATTCATCAAATCCTAACTCCACTGCAATGTCATCAATGAATTGGGATGTAATGTCTTCCTCTGCCATATCATTGGCAGTTGCTTCGTTGACAATCCTTCCGACAATCTTGTGAGCAGTTCTGAAAGGAATGGACTTTTCACGAACCATAATGTCTGCAAGATCAGTTGCAGTGGCAAAGTTCTTGCCTGCAAGTTCAGCGCACCTGTCAACCTTAAACTCAACGGACAGCATCATTTTGGTTACGATGGACAATGTGTCACGAGTAACATTTACCGCATTCCACAAGTGAGGAGTGATTTCCTGCAAATCCCTATTGTAAGTATAAGGAATGGCCTTAAGGATAGTCAATATGGTCATCAGCTCACCGGTAGCGATGCTGGTTTTTCCTCTTGCAAGTTCAGCCACATCAGGGTTTTTCTTTTGAGGCATAATAGAAGAAGTTGATGAATACTCATCGGCCATTTCAATAACGCCAAATTCATAAGTGCTCCACAATACCAGCTCTTCACAGATTTTGGCAAGTGTTGATGAAAGCGCCACCAGGTCAAAGACTGTTTCAGAAATAAAATCCCTTGCTGATACGCCATCCATAGAGTTTTCCAAGTATGCATCAAAACCGAGCAAATCGGTGGTTAACTGCCTGTTGATTGGAAAACTGGTTGTGGCCATTGCAGCAGAACCCAAAGGATTCAAATTGACACGTTTATATGTATCTGCCAAACGTTCATAATCCCTTTTTAATGCCTGAACATGAGCCATCAAAT
This sequence comes from Methanobrevibacter sp., assembly GCF_045120835.1. Taxonomy (GTDB): domain Archaea; phylum Methanobacteriota; class Methanobacteria; order Methanobacteriales; family Methanobacteriaceae; genus Methanocatella. The sequence goes on along the minus strand of NZ_JBGVFE010000064.1, from coordinate 24,103 downwards.
GATGAGCAATCGTAATTGGCTGAGCATGCTGCAGGTGGGTAAAACCGATGAACACATCTTCAAGGTGTTCTCCAGCCATTTCAACAAGACCCTCAATAAATTCCAAAATGCCAATCTGAATTTCCTCAATCATTTCACGTAAAACCAGCCTGACATCACAGGCAACCTGATCATTACGTGATTTTGCAGTATGCATAAAACCGGCTTCAGGACCTATTTTAGAGGTCACATAATTCTCAATAGCCATATGAACATCTTCAACAGAGGGGTCAAATACCAATGCATCAAAACCTTCCTCTTTAAGATTATCAAGAGCGCATAAAATTTTATCGGCAATTTCGCCGTCAATGATGCCCTCATGTTTCAACATTGAAGTGTGTGCAAAATTAGTTTTAATATCTGCTTCAAAAAGATATTTGTCAGCATCAAAAGATGAAGTGTATTCAGCTGCTTCATCAGTCATTCCAGTCTTAAAACGACCATTTCTAATATTATCCAAGAAAATCCCTTCTTAAAAATAATTAAAAATAAAAAATAATAAAAAAAGAAATGAAGATTTATAATAAATCTATTTTTTCATTTCAGTGTATCCGCATTTACCACAAGCAACTCTGTCACCATGGTCAGCCATGAATACACCTTCACCACAACGAGGACAAATTTGGTTTTTTCTTACAATTTTGTCTCCATCTACTTCGTATAAATCAGATTTTTTTACCATTAAAATCACCTATTCTTCTGCTTCTGCTTCTTCTTCATCCGCAGGTTCTTCTTCAGGTTCAGCATTTTTAGCGATTACATGTTCGGTTTCGATGTAAGCTAAATCATCAACAGTTCCATAAACTTTAGCATAACCTAATGCTTTAGGTTCGCCGTAGTGTGGTTGTACATTGTCAACAACGATTAAATCTTTTTTAGTGTCTAATAAAGCAACTAATTTTGATTTAATGTCTAACACTTTAGGAGTTGCTTCTCCATCATAATCAACATAAAATTTAATTTCTTTTCTGTTAAATAATTTATTTTCTTTTTCTTCAATAAATTCAATTTCCATGATAAAACCTCATTCGTTTATTTCAATAAATCCGTCAATAAGCATTTGAGCTTTATTTGTCAAATCACAAGCTTTCAAAAGCACTAATCCTTCATTAGGCTGACCATATAAAATGGTAGTTTCCGGATTTGCCATTAAGATGCAAGGAAGAACTGCAAGATCTTCTTCCCCTGCCACCTCAATTACATAACATTCGCCACTGTCAGATAATCGAAGAGCTTCGCCTATGGTTTCCCATAGATCATCAGTAATAGTTCCGGCAGGATTATCAACTTTCAGAATATGATTTGCACGTATAATTTCATGAGTATGATTTTTTCTTTGAATTAGATTATCTATTATACCTATATTAGGATATAATTTGTATTTGGTAAGATTGGCAAAAGTTGCATCACCAACAGAAATTAAAAACTCAGAAGATTTAATTTCATCAATAGCATCTTCAAAGTCAGGATATAATTTACCTAAAGGCTTTTTAAGCTCGGCTATTATATCTTTATTTAATTCTGCATCTAAACGTAACACCAAAAACCCCTCTATCTTACTCTTAAACAATATTCGCCTGGAATTTCAATATTCAATTCACGAGCAATTTTAGACTCTTCAGGATCAGTTATTATTAAAAGACCGCTCCAGTTATCGGAGGTAGGATTCCCACAACTAGGACAATGATCTTTACTTGAAATCATTTTACAAACTGTACACGCTTTCATGATTAAGCCTTCTTACTTTTTTGTTTTGCTTCTTCAATCCATTCGAATCTACCTAAATTGTTTTGCCTCATAGTAAGAGGAATCTTAGAATTCCTACTATTGTCAATATTATTGGTAGACTCGTCCTTAATAGAAACACTAACTGCACGAGCTCTAACTAAATCGCCAACATCTAAAGTTTTATTAGATTCTTTTGCTATTAAAGCTCCTCTTTTAGCATCATAATTGATATAATCATCAGTAACTTGAGAAACGTGGATTAAACCATCCATAGCTCCGATTCTTACAAAAGCACCGTAATCAACAATATCAATCACTTCACCATTAAAGATTTCATGTTGCTCTGGTTTAAAGAAAATTGCTTCGAAAGTTACATTATGATATGAAGCACCGTCACCCATAATGAGTCTTCCTTCCTTAATTTCATCTATTGCATTAACACAAATAAGTAAACCAAGTTTTTTATCTAAACGACCTTCATAGGTTTCGTTTAAAGTCTGAATAGCAACCTCTTCGAGAGGACTTTCAAATCTGTAAGGTGGTATTCTTACAGTATCCTTAATTTTTGTTTTATAATACAAAATAATCCCTCATTTTTTTAATAAGTTTAATTAATATTATATATTACCATCAACAGCAATATATCTTTTTTGCCTCAGATATACGACCGTTATTCCTTTATTTTTTGCACGATTTTTTAATTCAATATCGTTTGTAGCTAAAACTTCTGAAACTCTAAGTAACGCATCATCCACAGTTTCATTTTCAAGTAATGAAATATCCTTTATTTCAACTTTTGAAGAATTAGCTAACTTTAAGGCCAAATTTGCATTTTGCCTTATCTTTCCTTTATTATTATTTTTTAAACCCTTCAATTCATTGATAACAAAGCTTGGAGTAGTTAATTTATAAGAAGGTAATGAATTTTCAAGTTCATCGATTATATCAACATTGAACTGAAAAGGAACCATAAAAAAATTGGTATCAATCACAACTTCTTTAGAGTTCATTATTTACCTCTACTTAATAATACCGTAACCGATTAATCTCCAACGAGCACCGACTCTACGACTTAAAGCGACTCTATCACCCGGACTTGCACAGACAGGTAATTTAAGAGTGACATCAACGTCATTTTTCTTTGCAGAAGTTACAACACCAATGGTAGTTGTAGTACCGCAATTAATCATTAATGGCTCTTTAATCTTTATTGGAGCCACATCTCTTTCTTCTTTAGTACCTACAACACGATCAAGTAAATTGGCTTCCATTGTGAAACTGTCCAACACTTCAGGTAAAGAATCCTCTTCACCTGCAACGGTTCCAGACAATGAATCTGATTTGGTTAGAGATGGATCCAATTTGGTTGCAATACCAACAAGACCTCCTGGACCTATTTCATCAACTTGCTTACCATTAGCTTCAAGACCTATAATTTCTGATTTTAATGTAACCCTTTTACCATTATTGGTAGGGCCAGGTCTAATTTCAATGGTATCGCCAAGTTTGAAAGTTCCTTGGACTAATGTACCACCAATAACACCGCCTTTAATCTTGTCAGCGCCTGAACCTGGCTTGTTAATATCAAATGATCTTGCAACATGCATTAAAGCAGAATCATCAACATTCCTTTCAGGAGGTTGAATTTGCTTAAGCATAGCTTCAATTAATATATCCATGTTAGCGCCTTGTTGAGCAGATACTGGTATTATTAAAGCATCTTCAGCACAAGTACCTTTAACAAATTCCTTTATTTCATTATAACTTTCAATAGCTCTTTCTTTTGAAACAATGTCAATTTTATTTTGAACTACGATAACATCTTTAACACCGATTACATCAAGTGCCATAAGATGCTCTTTAGTTTGTGGTTGTGGACAAGACTCATTTGCAGCAATAACTAACACTGCACCATCCATAATTGCAGCACCAGATAACATAGTTGCCATAAGAGTTTCGTGACCTGGAGCATCAACAAATGATACTTTTCTTATCAATTCGGTTTCGCTACCACAGTTTTCACATTTTTCAGAAGTAGTGTAACATTCAGGTTCATCGCACTCAGGACATTTTCTAAATTCAATGTCTGCATAACCTAAACGAATTGAAATACCTCTTTTTGTTTCTTCACTGTGAGTATCAGTCCAAACACCTGATAATGCTTTAGTAAGAGTAGTCTTACCATGGTCTACATGACCAACCAAACCTATGTTAACATCTGACTGTACGTTCACAGATAACCACCTTTTTTATAATTTTAATTCAACATAAAGTTAATAAGGAAAATAGTAGAACTATTCTTCCTCTTCTTCACCAGCACCAAGAATTTCAGCTATTGATTTGCTTCCAGCTTCAGTAACTACAGTGTTGATTTGTACAATATCATCAGCAATAGTGTTTCCTCTTACGGTTTTTCTTCTTTTTACACCATCTGCTTTAGGATGATAACCGGTACCACCAGTTAATAAACTTTTTATTCTTCTAGTACCAGAAACATCTTTTTTCATGGTAAAACCATTTTTATCACTACCACCAGTAATTTTTAATGTGTAACCATCTAAACCAACGATAGCACCATCAAATTCATCCCCGATAACTAAACCGTTTAAAGCTTTAGTATCTTCGACTTCCATTTGATGAGTTTCAGCTTTTTGAGACACAACAATTTTGAATGCCATGGTATTCCTCCATAATTTTTATAACAATAATTTATTATTCAAAAAGACCAAATTTACCCCAATCTGGATCTTGTTTACGTTTGATTTCTAAAAACTCATATAAAGTTTCAAATTCATCTTCTGTTAATTTTTCTTTGAACTCTCTTTCAATGAACTTATAATGTTTTTCAGGAACATCAACATATAATTCGTCCCCTTCATCGAAATGCTTTCCAACAATAGCATCTTTAATAGCCATAGCAACCCTTTGACCTCTAGGGATGGAAGGCAATGTTTCACCTTTATCTTCCATACTTGCTATTACACCAACATATTCGCCATTTTTATTAATTAATGTTTGACCTTGTTTGATTGTACCGCTAATGGATTCGATTCCAATAATAGCCGGTTTGCTTTGACGGAAAACGAGTTTAGGCAATGACATGAATTTTGCAGGCTTGATAATGGCATCGTAAAACGCTTTCTTTTTAGCTTGTTCCATTTCATCAATCCATGCTTCGTAATCTTCAATAATCTGATAGATTACATCGCCCTGAAAGAGTTTTATATCAGAATTTTCCAAATCCTCAACTGAATTAGGATTAACATTAACATTAAATGCAATAATTGCTCCATGTGCATCATCTTCATTTAATGCAATTGATGAATTAATAATATCTCTACGATTTACATCACCGATATCTGCTTCACGAATAGGGATATCCAATTCTCTAAGCAATTTTACAATAGCTTCAAGAGAACCTAATGTATCCGCTTTAACTAAAACACCTTCATCTTCAGTACTGATAGTGATGTCCTCAATTTCTTTCAAGAGCTCCTCTTCCACATTTTCGTTTTCACTTAATACCCTAAGCGGAGAGCCTGAAACGACATCATCTAAATTAGGGGCAGCTATCTTAATACCTGCAGCTGCAACCACTTCATCAAATTTTTGGAATTTCTTTTTAGAATCTCTCATTTCCTCAAGTGGAAGCGGTCTTAGAATAGATCGGATTTTAGTTGTTAAAACCTCATTTGAAGAGGTCATTAAAGCGATTTCATCATTAGTTCGCAAAACACCATCATAAATAATACTATCAATAGTAAGACCCAGGCCAACTTCTTCCTTGATTTCCAATACTGTACCCTTGGCCGGAGCATCTTCATTAATCTCAAGCTGCTCTGTCAAGTACTGTTGGGCAAGTCCTAAAAGCATTGCTAAAACCTCAATGATGCCTTCACCGGATTTAGCACTAATTGGAATGATACTTATCTGTGAAGCAAAATTTGTTACCCTGTCAAATCTTTCAGACTGGAAGCCCTCCTTGTGAAGTGTACCTACAATCTCATAAATTTTAGTGTCGAGATTTTGCTGTACACTTGCAGCTTGCTGATTGAAAGATTCTTTAAAGGAAACTCCTTCATGTGTTTCCCAACCGAATAACATATCTATCTTGTTTGCAACAACAATAAATGGAGTTTTATACATTTTAAGAATATTCAATGCCTCATATGTTTGTGGTTTAAAACCATCATTAATATCAACAATTAAAATAGCTAAATCAGCTAAAGATCCACCACGTTTTCTTAAACTGGTAAATGCGGCATGCCCTGGAGTATCAATAAAGAATAATCCTGGAATTAAATCTTTGATAGTTAATTTGGATATAAAATTCCCACAGATTTCTTCAATGGTATCGTTTGGGATTTCTGTAGCACCAATATGTTGTGTAATACCTCCTGCTTCTCTATCAGCAATGGTACTTCCTCTAATGTAATCTAACAATGTAGTTTTTCCATGGTCTACATGCCCTAAAACTGATACAATTGGGGATCTGATTTTCATAATATCTTCTTTAATAATAAAATTTTTAAACTCTAAATTTATTCATAAATTAAATCGTTATCGACTATCTGATAATCGCAAATTTCATCTTCATTAAAGAAAAGGCCAATTTCTCTTTCTGCAGATTCAGGAGCATCTGAAGCATGAATAATGTTTCTACCGGTATCCATACCAAAGTCTCCTCTAATAGTTCCAAGATCTGCTTCTAAAGGATTGGTTGCACCAACAATTTTCCTGATAGTAGTAATAGCTTCTTCTCCTTGAATTACCATTGCAAGGGATGGTGAAGAAGTAATATACTCAACTAAACTTGGGAAAAATGGTTTTTCAGCGTGTTCTCCATAATGAGTTTTTGCTAAATCTTCATCAATGTGAATTAATTTACATGCAACGATTTGAAGACCTTTTTCTTCAAAACGAGATAATATTTTACCCATGAGACGTCTTTGAACAGCGTCTGGTTTCATCATAACAAAACTTTTTTGAATCATTGTTTAACCCATTTAACTTTTCTTGGAACTCTTCCGAGTTTAATCATATTTTTTTCGCATTTGCTGCTACAAAAGAAATAAATTGAACCGTCTCTTTTAACGTACATTTTTCCTGTACCTTCTTCTATTTCTTTATTACAGAATGAACAAGTTCTCATGCTTTTACACCTTCTTAAGGAGTTCTAATTTCTTTAGCTTCTCTAATAGTATCAAGTAACATTAAAATGTCGCCTTCTCTTACAGGACCCATAATGTTTCTTGTTAAAATTCTTCCTTTATCTCTACCATCGAGGATTCTGCATTTAATTTGCATTACCTCACCAGTCATACCAGTTCTTTTTAAAACTTCAATGACTTCAGCAGGAGTTCCTTCTTCCATTTAAATCACCGTAAAAATCCTTAAAAGAATTTATTTATTCTTTTAATTCAGCAACTTTTTCTACGATTTCAGTTACAGCAGCTTCAGCGTCACCAGCATCAACAATACATGCGGAAGCAGTACCAACAGTTAAACCAGCAGCTACGCCAACTTGTTCTTTGGTTGGTAAGTATACGTAAGGAATTTCTTTTTCATCAGCGAGAACAGGAATGTGTGCAACGATTTCAGCAGGATCAACATCTTCTGCGATTACAACTAATGCTGCATCTCCTCTTTCGATGAATTTGGTTACTTCGTTAGTACCTTTTGCTACTTTACCGGTAGCTTGTGCGGTTTCTAATGCTTCTTCAGCTTGTTTAGCTAATTCTTCTGGTGTATCAAATTTTACATAAATGTTTGCCATAATATATACCTCCTTTTTCATCTGGCATTGCCATCCATCGGCAGATATTATAATCCATTTTGAATCATAATATTATTTAATTATAACCAATTAAACTACTCAAATTTTTTTATAGAGCAATCTAACATGGTTTTTAATAATACTAATTCTTGAACAATTCATATATCACTAAATATAATCCCATAAGAAAAAATAGGGGGATTAGACTTTCAATACAAATACTTCTGAATTTCATATAATTTTTAGCAAAACTAAAAATAAAAATTTAGTAATCAATGAAATAATTCTAGAGAACTAGACAATATTAAATTAGTTAGTATAGTATATAAATGTTTGCAAAAATAGCTTAAAATTAGTTAACTTTGAACAAAAAAAATAAAATCAAAAAATAAAAAAATTGTAAAAGCGATAGTAATGAATAATTACTATCCATGAAAATGATCATTGAACGAATCTATTTGATTGCTAATTTTACATCTTCAGCTTTTACGGTTTTTCTACCTGCGTGGCGAGCAAATCCTACTGCTTTTTGTGCGATTTCATTACCGTAGTCTTCGATAGCTTCGGTTAAAGCGATTTTTGCGTCATCACTTACTCTTTGTGCACCAGCATTTTTGAGGACTCTGCCTACAGGAGCTATTGGTAATTCACTCATATATTACACCTCACATTTAACTTTGTTAATAATAGTTATAATTTGCTTATATATAAATATATTGGTTTTGCACGGTTAATTTTCAAAAATTTCAACATATCAAACCATGATATTTTAACATAAATAGTGACATTAATATCTTTAAAAATGTTTTTCATACCTTACTTTAAACAAAAAAAGTATAACTTTTGTTTGAATATTAAAGAATTAAAAGAAAAAATAAAAAGTAAAAGAGATTTAAAGCAAAATTTATTTGTTCATTAAAATCTCTCTTAAAGTGTCTATATCTGCATCAACCTCAGTAGGTTGAGTACATGCATCAATAGCAGTGTTAGGATCTTTAAGCAAATGTCCAGTTACAACACAGGTAATTGTTTCACCTTTATCAATCACGCCTTCGTCAACAAGTTTTTTAAGACCTGCAATAGAAGCTGCTGAAGCTGGTTCAACACCAATGCCCTCAGTTCTTGCGAGCAATTTTTGTGCATCAAGGATTTCCTCATCAGTTACTGTTTCAGAATAACCGTTCGAATCATAAATAGCATTTAAAGCTTTTATATCACTAACCGGAGCACCAATACGTATAGCGGTTGCAATTGTTTCTGGATTCTCAACAGGCACAACCCTTTTATCTCCTTTCTTAAATGCATTTGTAACAGGACATGCACCTTCCGCCTGAATACCAGTCATCATTGGCAAATCCTTAATGAATCCCGCATCATAAAATTCTTTAACACCTTTCCAGATGGCTGAAATATTACCTGCATTTCCGACAGGCAAGACAATCCTGTCAGGAGCCTGCCAACCCAAATCACGAACGATTTCATATCCTATTGTCTTTTGTCCTTCCAACCTGTAAGGATTGATTGAATTTAGTAAGTAAAGATGTTTTTCCAATGCAAGAGCAGTCATGGCTTCAAGAGCCTCATCAAAGTTTCCATTTATAGACATTACTTCAGCACCATGGAACATTGCCTGGGCCAATTTTCCAAGTGCAACCTTTCCTGAAGGTAAAAATACGATGCATCGAAGGCCTGCACGTGCAGCATAAGCTGAAAGTGATGCGGAAGTGTTTCCAGTTGAAGCACATCCTACAGTGTCCACTCCCAATTCCATTGCTTTTGTCATACCGACAGTCATTCCTCTGTCTTTGAAACTTCCGGTTGGGTTGGAACCTTCAACCTTAACGTATAAGTTTACTCCAAGCTCTTTTCCCAGCTTATCACATTTGCAGAATGGAGTTCCACCTTCATCAAGTGAAACGATTTTAGATTCATCCACTGGAATGCATTCTTTAAATTTCCATAAATTATCTCTTCTACCGTCAAAAATGTCTTTTGAAACGTCTATTTCATTGACGAGTTCAAGAACTGATCCGCACTTTTTACAAGTGTAGATTACTTCATCGTCATCATATTCTTCTCCACATGAAACACATCTAATCATAAAAAATCACTATATATATTTTGTCAAGTATATCTATATAAAATTTAACTCAAAAATGGATATATGAATTCTGCAATCGGCAGTGTCAGATAAGCTTCAATGAAACCTGCAATTGCCATTAAAATTGAAGCAACAACAAACAGAACAAAGGCCTGTTTTAATTTGCCAAAACCTGTATCGAATGATATGGATAGCCTATCCCTAATTGAATTATTTTCCTGTTTTAACAACGTCTTAAGAAATTTAACCAGGGAATTGAATAAAACAAAACCTGAAGCGCATGCGATTATGCATGAAGAAAACTCAAAAATTCCGTGAGGCATTATCAGGAGCAATGCCTTAACGAAATCATCGGTTGTCGCAACATAATATCCAACAAAAAATCCGTTGAATCCAAGAATCACCGCTGAAAAACAGAATATCCCTCCATAAATAAACATTGCAAAGACTATTCTGATATTGTTTAAAAAGATACTTTGAAATGTTAATGTTATAACGCCGGTCTGAACCTTTTGGGTTAAATCCTCCACAACAGGATTCAGATAGCTGTGCATATAAGGTTCTAGAAAATAACCTAAAACTAGAGATATGGCCATAATAGCAATTGAAGTATAAATGGCCATTTTATTTTCGCTGAAAGCTAGCTTGACTTCTTCTAACATTATATCAATGTTTTGGCAATTTCTGATGCTTCCACCTGTTTTTCGTGCAAGTCATCCATGAACTTTTCCATAAGCTCGGCAGTTTTGACTTTGCACTCACCGCAGCGCAAAGTTCCATTCAAACAGTCCTGCCTGATTTTTTCAAGCTCCTTATCGTCATCGATGAAGTGGTACAGCAGCATTTCGTATATTACACACTTATCCACTTCTCCACCCAACTCTTCCTGTTCTTTCAGAGTTTCCCTTCCTCCGGTCTTGGCTGATTTGACCTTTTTGACCGCAGTTTTAGTATCATCATTGAGATATATCGCAGTGGCAGGCTTTGAACTGCTCATTTTATCGCCGGTCAAGCCAGTAAGGAACCTGTGATAGGTGGAAGCAGGAGACATGAATCCCTCTTCCTCATTGAGTTTGTGTGCAATATCTCTTGTCAGTCTGATGTGGGGATCCTGGTCGATTCCAACAGGGACAACAACCTTTTTTGGACCTCCAAATTCCTCAATTTGCGGAAGCAGAATATCTGCAACCTGAAATAGAGGTGCCTGAACGTGTGCAATATTGGTTGAATTTTCAAAACCGTAAATGGCCTTAAGCTGGCTGAAATTGGTTTTAATTGAAGCTTTGAATGCCAAGTTTTTCAACAGATTGTTTTGGGATTGCAGATAGACATTGACATTGTCCTTTTCAAGGTCAAGACCCAATGCAATCCAGTTTGTCAAATATTCATTTACGGCAATTTCTCGGCCTTTTTCAAAACTCATATCCCTTGCGGCATAAGCTTCCAAATCAGCAATCGGCAGGGAGAGCATTGCCCCCATATCCTGATACCATTTGATTTGATCAACCACCATCTTATGGCCAATGTGCATCTGTCCACTCGGCATCATACCTGTAACAACTGCAAATTCCTTTTTTTGATTGATTAACTTAACTATCTCATTGAATTCCCTATGTCCAAAGATAACACCCCTTTTCATCAATCTTTGAGGGCTTTTAACATCACCAATAATATCTGAAATTTTTCCAATACCGAATTGATTTACCAACTTGTCATAATCTAGGCTAAATGATGCCCATGGATCAATTAAATCTGCCATTTTTTCACCACTATTAATGTTAAATTAAATTCCTGATTAAAAATTATTATAGTCACTATAAGAACATGTTAAAATATAAATGATTTCTTTGATTAAACTTATGGTCTTGTCCATTCCACATTATAGTATGTAATGTCAAAATCCTCATCGACAATTGCCAGAAGAAGTTTCTTATTGACTCCATGCGAAACCCTAACATAACTTGCAAAATCAAGTGCATTAATGTCATAGTTTTCAAAGATGATTTTAACCAAATAATCGGAATGCCCCTGACCAGGCCCTCCTCCACGATTATATAATCTAAATTCAGAACCATATTTAAAACCGGTTTTAATAACAAAACCACGGTCTTTCAGATCACGATAAACAATATACTTGCCATAAAGCTCCTGTTCCTTTATAAGGTCAATCAGATAGCCGATGCTGCATTCCATATCATCTTCATAGATATTCAAACGAGCCTTTTCAAGCAGATAACAAGCTTCAATTAAAGACAGCTGCAGGTAATCAGCTTCTATTTTGCCAAATTTACTTTTTTCATGTAAGGCAATTGGTCTTTTGCTACCTTCTTCAATCTTAATTGAAACTATATCATTTGATAAATTTCCACGCATTAAAACACCGTAAAAAGAAATAAATTATATTTAATGCTAATAAGTTTGAAGGAAATATTATTTAAAATTTTTGTAAAAAAAAGAAGGTTAAAGTTAAACTCTAATAAAAATATTATTAGCCATATCTGTTGGAATGTTTAACTCTTCATCATCAATCACTACCAGGTAATGATTGCCTACACGGTTTTCATTGAATTCGTATTTAAGATGTTGGCCGACTTTAATGCCCGCATCTGTAATTTCATCTAAAAGTTCAGAATTTCCACGGATGAATGAAATTGTACCTTCAGTATTTCCGGTTAATTCAGAAATTGACAACAAGTTAAATTTTCTATTCATTACCTGGTCAAAGTCTTTTTGTGAAAAACAATCTTGACAACTATTAAATTCAAAGTCACAGGCAGGAATCACATTATCATCAGGACATAAATCAGGATGATGCAACATAGTACATATTGCCCTTTCAGCTTCATCGGACAAGGTATGCTCCATCTCACAAGCCTGTTCATGAATATTTTCCTCTTTAACCTTTAAGATATCCAGCAGGAATTTCTCTAAAATTCTGTGTTTTCTTGTGATTTTTCGAGCTATCTTCATTCCTTCCTCTGTTAAGGTAGCTCCCTTATATGGAGTATATGAAATATAACCAAGATCTTCCAGTTTTTTAAGCATTTGAGTTACACTACCTGGTGCAATCCCCAAATCCTTTGATAATTGTGTTGTAGATACCTGTTCTCCGTTACTTCCATTACGATAGAGAACTTCAAGGTATTCTTCAATATTTTCACTAATTTTACCTTCAGCCATGAAAGTCACCTAATTTTATCTTATTAGATATTATATATTTTAGAGTATAAAAAAGTTTTGATTAACCTAAATATTTAAAATTTTGTAAAAAAAAAGAAAAGAAAGAAAAAAATAATAACTAGAACGGCAAACTACAATATCTTGCATTCAATGTGAATGAACTGGTTTTCCAATTATTAATTTTTCCCAAAGAATTACTGCTGCTGGTCGGGTCTGCACAAACCCATACCCCATCGATTAATACTTGAGTCCAAACATGTCCGTAAGTGCTTCCACTATTGAACTTACATACTCCATGAACATATCTTGCCGCAAGGCCTGCAGTTCTAAACATTGCAACCAATAAATGTGATTGATCCACACAATTACCTGATTTATAAGATAAGGTATTTTTTGCACCATATTTTGTATCATAGTAGAAACTGTATGAAATTTTATCCCTCACATAATTGAATATTGCTTTAGCTTTTGCTGAATCACTGGTTAAACCACTAGTTAAAGAGTTAACAATTGATTTAATAGATGAATCGCCAACCTGACAGTTAGAAGAAGATTTATAGTAATTAGTTAAATCTTTTATAGTGTTCTTCTCATTTAAACCCGCACCGGTTATTGAAAATGAGGAACTGCTACTGCTGCTACTGCTACTGCTGCTGCTTGAATCAATGTAAGTTATAGTACAGTAATTGGATAATCTAGACTCAGTACCGTAAAATGACAATGTACGTGCAAATGCATCAACCACTTCATCAAATATAATATTTCCTACCGCAGAGGAGGAATAGTTTGGAGCCCTATTGTTTGTTTCAATGAATGAAACAAGATTTTTAGCTACAGTCAAATAATCCGCCTGCAACAGTTGTTCTGAATAAATATTATCTCCGGATGGAGATGAAGGGGCTGAAACTCCTTTAAGAACAGCTATATCCGCAGTGTTGGAATTGCCCAACTGATAAACCGCCTTGGCCATAACATATAAAAATTCAGAAGCTGTAAAAGTAATTCCTCCCGCAGTTACAGTATCCGGAACTTTACCCATTGATGCATAATATGATTTTACGGTATTTGCACCTGCAATGATGTTCTTAATGGATATTGTAGTGCCTGATGGAACTGCTGTAGTACCTGTTGCCGCAGTTGAGGATGAGGCTGTAGATTTAGCAGTCAATGAATTGAAATTTACGAAATTGGTTTGACCCCACCTGAATACGATTACTCCAGCACCATTACCGTTAAGTGCAGCCTGTGCATCATTCGTTATTTCAGATGTGGACAATTTCACGACATTATCATCAGATTCATAGCCTTGCAATCCTGCCCAAACTTTGGCACCATTGGAATTGTCGACAAACCATTTTGTAGTAGTTTTGATCCAATTTGTATCGGAGTTATAATTTCCCTTATAAATCATTGGAATGACAACATCCAGATATTTACTGAGCGCAGACATGTCCTGACCATAATAATAAATATTATCTGTGGTTTCAGGCATTAAAGCAGCTGAAACTATAAGTTTAGAATTAACGCCATGGACCGCTTCTGCAACATCTTTTGCGAAATTGCTGATAGCTTTAGTACCTCCAGATGTTTTATATGCATTTCCAGGATATCTCAAGTAATCCAAGTGAACACCTGCAACTCCCTTAATTGCAGCATACTTTTTAGCTTCAGCTATCTTAGATGTGCAAATTTTAGAGTTTGTTGCCGGATTTACCCACTCTCCATCGTTATAAAATGCCTGCATCCAAATGTGAACTCTCATTCCTAAAGTATTGGCACTTGCAATCCATGATTCCACAGCACTTTGACCATGTTTTTCCAATGCGTAGTAATTCAGGAATAAATCAGTAGTTCCTTTAGAAGCAAGGGAACTTAAGTCTACATTTTTCATGTCTGAACCGAACACCCAATATCCATATCCATTTAGGGTAGTGACTTTTTCAACGACTTCGATAGTGGTACTGCCTGTTTTTGAATTTATTTTGGATTCCGCCTTGTTGGTATATGAAATGGTATATTTTCCAATAGGCAAACTAATAGGGAGTGACACAATACCATTATCGTCAGTGGTTTTGGTGTATGATTTTCCATCAACTGTAAGAGTAACAGTTTTTTTAGCTAAAGGAACACTTCCAGACAATAAAGCAACTTTAAATGGTGTATTTGCACCATGAGTAAATGTAGTTCCGCTTTTGACTTTGAAAGTTGGATCCTTACTGCTTATTATAAGTACTTTACTTGAAGTACTTGATGCCTTATAAAATGAATTTCCTGCAAATGAATACTTCACAGTATATGAACCGTCGCTAAGAGACGGCAATTTAAGTTTTGCAACTCCATTATCATTGGTTTTTGCAGTATATGATTTTCCATTAATTTTAAATGTAATAATTTTTCCTTTTGATGGAGCATAACCGAATTTATTTAATAATTTTACTTTAATCTTTTTCTTATCACTTTTAAGGAAAGTGTAATCGGATGAAGTCAAAGATGTGGTTGTGGATTTGACAACCTTAACTTTGTTAGTTAATGTTAAACCGTCCTTATTATAAGATATAATATTATAAGTCCCTTTCTTAAGGGAAGTAAGTGATAAGCTGGCTACTCCATTACCGTTTGTTTTTACCTTGTATGTTTTTCCATTAATCTTAAACTTGATTTTTTTATTTGCCAGTACTTTTCCAGTATTTTTGTAAAATGTCGCTGTGAATTTTCTACCGTCAGTATAAACCTTTTTGATGTTGCTTGCTGAGATAGTAGACAATATTTTAAAGTTATTAGTTAAGCTGAAACCGGTTGCAGGATTAACCGCAACAACCTTGTAGGTTCCAGGTTTAAGATTAATTGCCATTGAAGCAACCCCATTTGCGTTTGTTTTTTTAGTGTATCCAACACCATTGACGGTAATTTTAACATCGGTATTAGCCAATGGATTACCTTGAGCATCTAAGAAAGTTGCGCTATACTGGGTGCTTCCTTTATAATATTTAGTAATATCCTTTGCAGTGATTGTCTTAGATACATCTATTGTTGAAGAAACATCACCGTCACTTACAGCATCATTATTGGATGCTGAAAGGTAAGCGATCCCATCCTCACTGCTTAGAGAATCATTACTGTCCGAGTTAGTTGATAAAGTATTTGAATCTTCAGATCCTAAAACTTCTTCACTTGATAGAGAAACTTTAGATGAATCATTATCAACATTTGAATCACTTGATACAGAAAGTTCTGATGAATCAGCAGTATTCTCCAGTGGGACTGAAACATCTGATGTGTCATCTACTAAGCTGGTAGCATATGAATCTGTAACATTTACATCACTTGCTGAAACTGCACTGACTGCAAAAACAGCCAATAACAATATAGACAATGTGAGTAATATTTGTTTGTTCAAAATAATTTACCTCCATAACAATTTTTTAAACATCCGTGAGCTTAATCTCACTTCACCATAATTTATTACAAATATCTTATATAAACCTTTTTATTTGCTAAATCTAATTAAATGAGTTTATTTTTTAAAAATAAACTTAAAACTTTTTGAAAATAAAGTATAAAGTAAAATTATATTTGAATTTGTTTATAAAAGGATAAAATGATATGAAACTATTTTTAAACTAACTTTATAATACAAAAATATGAATCATAATGTTAAAGCTTTTTAAAGAAAATAGGGCATGATTTAAGTTTATTTAAATCAAAATCATTGATTTAAGTCAATCTAGAATAAAAAACAATGAATTTAATAAAGTATTTAGTAAAATAAGCATGAAAATTAAAAAAAAAGAAAAAAATGTAAAATTTTTAAATTTTACATCATTGGAGGCATTCCGCCCATACCTCCGGCTGGAGGCATTGGAGGCATACCGCTAGCATCATTTCCAGACTCATCAGGTCCGGTAGAATTAAGTGCATTTCTAGCTGCAATCATATCATCAATACGTAAAATCATTTCAGCAGCTTCGCCAGCTGATTGAAGAGCTTGGATTTTTACTCTTAAAGGTTCAATGACTCCAGCATCTTTCATATCAACTACTTCGCCTGAAAACACATTGATTCCAATGAATGGAGAGTTCTCATGAGCTGCTTTTAAATCAGCAATTAAATTAATAGTGTCAAGACCTGCATTTTCAATCAAGGTTCTTGGAATAACTTCTAAAGCTTCAGCATATTTTAAAATAGCCAATTGTTCTCTTCCACTTACTGATTCACCATACTCCCTTAACTGTTTTACCAAATCGATTTCACAGGCTCCTCCACCTATAAGGACTTTACCTTCCTCAATAGTAGCTGCAACAACACCAAGTGCATCATCAAGTGCCCTTGCAATTTGTTCGGTAACATAACGTGTACTGCCTCTTAGAATAATTGAGGAAGCCTTTGGATTTTCACATTCTTCGATTAAGGTCAATTCATGATCGAATATCTTATCAAGATATACGTGACCTGCAGAACCTAATTTGTCTTCTGATAGATCTTCAATGTCAGTTACAAGTTTTGCACCAGTAGCCTTTTCAATTCTTTCCATATCTGATTTTTTGACTCTCTTGAATGCCATGATGCCTGCTTTTTTAAGATAGTGTTCCGCTAAATCATCGATACCTTTTTGACAGAACAAAACATTGGCACCGGAATCAACGATTTTATCAACCAAACCTTTAATCATTTCTTCTTCCTGTTTGATGAAAGCTTCAAATTGATCAGGGCTTGTAATGTCAATTTTTGCATCAGCAGTAGTGTCTTTTAATTCAATAGGATATTTCATGATAGCAATTTTTGCATCTTTTATATCTTTAGGCATATTTTTAGAAACAGGAGATTTATCAATGATAATGCCTTCTGCCAAGAATGAATCTTCTACAGAATCTCCTGAAACCCTTTGAATATTAATATTATCAATGTCAGATTTTCCATCCTCTTCAATTCTTAATGCTGCCTTAACAACAAGATCGGCTAAATGATCTTTTGCATAATCTGAACCTTTACCGCTCATTGCAGTAACGGCAACTTTTTTAAGAGTCTCTTCATCATCCGCATCGATTGCAATATTATTTAAAAGTTCAACTGCTTTTGAAGTCGCATTTCTAAATCCTTTTACAACAACAGATGTTGCGATTCCGTCATCCAACAATTCTTCAGCTTTAGATAATAATTCACCTGCAATAACAACAACAGAAGTAGTTCCATCTCCAACGATTTCTTCTTGTTTTTTAGCGGTTTCTACGAGCATTCTGGCTGCAGGTTGGTTAATTTCCATTTCTCTCATGATGGTTGCACCATCGTTGGTGACAGTAACGTCACCTAATGAACTTGTTAACATTTTGTCCATACCTTTAGGACCAAGAGTAGTTCTTACAATACCTGCCAATACTTTGGCAGCTGTGATATTCATTCTTAAAGCATCTCTTTTTGAATATCTTTCTGTTCCTTCAGGAAGGATAAATATTGGTTGATTTGCCATTTAATAATCACCTAAAAATTTTTTAAATAAAATATAAAACTAAGTTTTTATACATAATTAAATAGGTTAGAGGTAATATAAAAAGATTACCCATTAAAGTAACTTAAGGTGTGTTAATGTACGAGGACATAATTAAAGAAATCAAATCAAACCTGGGATCCAACAAGGATTTAAACAAGCAATACTTATCCAGTCAGATTGAAGTGTATAAGGACCATCCATATAATAAAGAGATTATCAAAGAGATTTCCCGCCTGATGTGGGATTGCTTGAGCGATGATGAAAAGCAGGAATTTGCCGACATTTCCAATAACGAAAATCCAATACTTGATATTCTGAATGACATTTACTATGACATTGAAAATGGAAATTATGAAACTCCTTTAGCCAAACTGGACAGGTTTATGGAAACCTTTCCCGAAATGTTTGAAGACGACAAAGTCAGCGAATATCATTTTTTCACAAACCCGTTAGAGGAAATCACATTTAGAAAATATATCGGTCCAAAAAAGGAAATGAGATATATACCCGACAATCAGCCCCTGCTTGATTTGTATTATGTATATGGATTTTTGCTTCTTGAAACACAACAATTCGATAAAGCAGAAGAATACCTAAAAAAGGCAATCAGAATAAATCCCGTTTCAGCAAGAATAATCCTGGAACTGAGTGAAATCTATAAAGTGCACACCTACACCTTCAATGAATACTTTATCCGGACATGCGATGCCCTAAAATATGCATATTATCCGCAGGACATTGCAAGATGTTACAGAAACCTTGGAAATTATTATATTGAGGAGAATCAGACAAAAACCGCTCTGGCATTGCTAATCTACAGCATGGAATATGAGGCAAGCCCTCTTGCATATGCCGAAATCAAATCCCTTCAGTCAAAAAACGACAATCTTGAACTGTCACTGACTGAATGCATGGACATCATTGAAAGCAAAAACATTCAATTAGGACCCAATCCTTTTATTTTACAAACTTTGGATGAACTGATTAAAGAATATAGAAAAAACAAATTATATAATCAGCTTTTATATTTTTTAGAGTTGAAATTTGATTTGACAAATGATGAGAAAATACTTTCGGAAATTAATGAAATTCGTAATAATTATTAAATAATATAATAATATATTATATAACAAAGGTGATTTAATATGTGTTCAAGCGGAGGCCCAATGGCCGATATTGATTTGAAAAAGTTAAAAACAAAAAAATACCACTGCAAAGACTGTGGAAATTCCTTTAAAGGACTTGGAAAAAAAGTAGTTTGTCCGTCTTGTCAAAGCGACAACGTTGAACTTGCAGAGTAAATTTATTTTACTCTCTTTTTTATTTTTAGAGATAATATGAATATTGATTTTAAAAATGATGAAATACTATTTCTTGAAGGCGAAACAGGAATGGTGGGTGTTGTTAAGGTGGCCTATGAAAACAAAATGTTATTTATAGCAACACAGGATAATGAAGAGATAGTGCAATTTTTAGAATCCGATGATATTATAGCTGTTTCAAACTTTAAAAAAGACAAACGTGCAATACGTTCACAGGCTTATCTGAGCCGTGAGGAGTCTTCCCCATTAGTGATTTTAAATAAAGACCACCCATCAACCAAACGTCTGGAAACTGTCATATCAATTGGCGATAGTGTGAATCTCAATTGCAATATTACTCCTGGAACTCATCCTGAACAGAATGTTTTATGTTCCTGTGATAGCTTATCCGGCCTTGAAATAGCAAAAACACCTGATGGCGTTAAATTAAACAAGAAATTTGAAAATTACACAATTGAAGAGTTTTAGGTTAAAACATGTTGTTCATTGATTCATTCTATATGTTTTTAGGTCAATTGGTAGTTTCTCTGGCAGCGCTAATTCTGATATTATTTATAGTGGTATTGATTTTAGGCTATCTAATAGCCCGTAAAAATAAAATCAAATTTCCAAGATTCCTCTTATATGTCGTGGATTTATTGTATTCCCCTTTCAAAACAATTGCACACTTTTTAAAATTGGATGATCATCTGATTGACAATATTGCAATCAAAGTCAGAGACGACATCAACAAAGAAAGATTCAAAGAGATTCCGGCAGAAAAAACATTGATTTTTCTTCCACATTGTTTAAGGCATAAAGATTGTCCTGCAACCCTCCAAAAAGAAGGTTTGAATTGTACTGAATGTGGTTTGTGTTCCATTGGAGTAATCAAACATAAAGCCGAACCGTTAGGATATAAATTATACATTGTTCCCGGATCAAGTTTCGTTAAAAAGATAGTCATGGAAAACAAATTTGAGGCGGTTCTTGGTGTGGCATGCCATGAAGATTTAAATCAGATGATGATGTTGCTTTCCGATTTTTGTCCGCAGGGTGTGCTTCTTGAAAAAACAGGTTGTTTTGAAACAAAAGTAAATGTTAAAAAGGTATTTGAAAAAATAGATTCCAAATATGAACTTGAATAAGTGGTTTCGTCGCCAAAAGCCGATAAATTTTAAATCGAAGAATTAGTAAAAATATGAAACCTCACTTTGAGTATTTGGATAGTTTATTTTGATTGAAAAAATAAAAAAAAAGTAAGTAACCCCAAAACCAAGTTACTTGACTTTAACAGTTACTTTTTTAGTTATTTTACCATATGCTGCAGTATATGTTACTTTTTTACCAACTTTGAGCTTATTCAAGACTTTAGATTTAATAGTTACTTTAGCAATACCTTTGGCGTTGGTTTTTGCAATGTAAGCCTTACCATTGAATTTGAAAGTAATCTTCATGCCTTTAAGTGGAGTATTGTCTTGTTTTAAAGTTGCCTGCAAGACTAGTTTCTTGGCGGATTTCTTAACTTTAACTGTTTTTAAAGTTAATATTGTTTTAACTACTGGTTTTGTTGGAGTTACTGGAGTTGTTGGAATTTTATTGTCAATAATATTATTATATTCCTGTAAAGGATATGCAGTATACCATGTAGGATTTTCATTTGCACCATTGCCTTTAAAATTAGAATTGGTTAATTTAGAACCATGGCCATTAAAGTAAATAGCTCCACCATCCTTGGCTAAACAAACATTAAAAATAGAATTATCCACATTTGTGTACTCTAAAGAGTAAATTGCTCCCCCATCATGATTTGCACGACAATTATCGAAACTGCATCCAGTAATATTGCCTCCAAAATACCAAAGTAAAATAGCCCCACCATCACTAGCCAAACAGCCAGTAAATTTACTATTTAAAATATTAGTTGAATTTAAAGAATAGATTGCACCACCCCTATATCCTGCAGCACAATTTAAGAAATCACAATTTACAATATTACTATTAAAACAATGAATTGCACCACCATCATAACTGGCACGACAGTTATTGAAACTACATTCAGAAATATTATTGGAAGATAATAAATAAACTGCACCACCATTAACTGCATAACAGTTTATAAAACTACATTTTTTACCAATTCCCCCGTAAACAGCACCACCATTCTCATTAGCATAACAATTCACAAAACTACAATAATTAGCATTACCATAAACAGCACCACCATTCTCATTAGCATAACAATTCACAAAACTACAGTAATTAGCATTACCATAAACAGCACCACCATAATCTGAATGAAAATTCTCAAAATTACAATTAATGGCATCACCATAAACAGCAGCACCCCTAAGAGCATTTACATTCACAAAACTACAATTATTAACTAAAGCACCATAAACAGCACCACCCTCATTAGCATAACAATTCACAAAACTACAATTAATTACATCACGATAAACAAACCCATTATCAAAAAACTTGCCATAAACAGCACCACCCTGATCAGCATGACAGTTCAAAAAACTACAATCAATTGCGCTTCCATATACAGCACCGGCATACATTGAAGAAAAACAGTCCTTAAAACTACAATTAACAGCCTTTCCGAAAACAGCGCCACAATAATCCTTAGAAGAACAATTTTCAAACCTACAACCAATTGCATCACCACTGACAGCACCGAATAATTCAGCATAGTTATTAATGAAAGTACAATTAAAAGCATCTCCAGTACCGATTGCTCCACCATAACCAGCATAATTATTCAAAAAGGTACAATTAGTAGCTTTAGCATCATAAATTGCACCACCAAATAAGTTAGCATGATTATTTTCAAAAGTACAACCAATAGCATCAGCTCTACACATAGCCCCTCCAGAATCGTAAGAAGAACAATTCATAAAATAACAATTATTAGCAGAGCATTCATATAATGCACCACCATATCGTGAAGAACAATGCCAAAAAGAACAATTAATGGCATTACCCTTATAAATAGCACCGCCATACAATTTAGAAGAACAATTCACAAAAGAACAGTTTATAGCAGAACTCTTAAATAATGCTCCACCTGCACAATTTTGTTCCGGAGCGGAACAATTCACAAAAGAACAATTAATAAGAGTGCCTCCAATAATAACACCACTCCTAGAAGACAACCCATTAATAAAAATAATGTCCCTAAATATGACGTTACTCTCAACACTGAAAACACTGGCAGCCTTTGCACCATCAATCGTATAACCATTACCATAAATAGTCACATCACGATTAATGCAAATACCCTCCTTAAAGCTGTCATCGGTTCCAAGTTCAAATGTATAATTTCCACCCAAATATACTTCATTATCAGTATTACCATTAATATCCATATTCAGATTTATGAATGTTTTTGGATTTGCACTCAGCACATTACCTGCATCGTAACTTAATTCATCATCCTTATTTTCGTCACCTACAGAATCATCAGTCAGAATTTCAACACTTACAACTTCATCAGTTGCATCTACACTAACAATATCCTCGGTTACATTTTCAGTTGCGTTTACAGCCGAAACGACAAACAAACATGCGATGATGATTGTCAGTATAAAAATCTTTTTGTATCTCATATTTTTTTCTCCTTATTAAAAAAGTTATAATTATATTAAATAGTTATGTTGAATATAAGTATATATTAATTGCTAAATAACTACAAATACTAAATAATTTATATATAAATAAGAAAAAATTAAATAAAATTATTTAAAAAATAAAAAAATTACAATATTTGTTCAAAACATTACATCTGATGATTGAAACCTACATCGCACAGCACATTTTATAAAGCTCTTTTTACTGTGAATACTCCGTATTGTTATCTTTTAACTTGCTTATTTTCATAAATGACTACAAAACTAGTTAAAATATCATATATAATGCAAATGCATTTAATAAAAAAACAGATAACAAAAAAGTAGTAACATCCAAAGAGTTAATTACAAATACTAACTAATTTGCAATCAATCTGAACTTCATCCATAATAAGTACAAACAAAACAACAATGGCATTTTCAGCACGATATTGGTTAGAGTTTTACTGAGATATAGTTGCATTTTGATAGTTACATTGTCAAATCCACCATAAGTTGATTAATCGGATTACTGTTTGGGCGATAAATAGTAATTTCTAAGCCTATCGAGTTGACTTTGTAAATGGATTTGAACTATATTAAATGGAATTTAAAAGTTTTAAATCTCAAGTTTAATTTCATCAAATGTCAGATAGGGTATTTTACTGTTTTTAATGCCGTCTTCAAATTTTATAAATCCGTCTTCTTCCAATTTTTTGACTTTTGGCTGGATATTGCTGACGTCCTTATTAATTTTTTTGGCCAGATCCCTTATGCTTCTTGGTTTTTCATGTTTTATGGTGTTCAGTATAATTAAATCCAAGTCGGATAGGGATAATTTGTTTGTAACCAGACTTTCTGTTGTTTCAATCATTTCAT
>NZ_JBGVFE010000063.1:0-6199 GCF_045120835.1 Methanobrevibacter sp. | reverse complement strand
TGCCCAATAAAAAAAAGAGAAAAAGAAAATAATTTAAAGTGAATCATATGCTTTTTTAGCGGTTTTAAGTTTATCTTTAGCAAAATCAATCCTACTGTCAACTTCATTTGACGGTTTGCTTGCATCAAGAGCACTCTTAACGTTTTGAATAGCCGAATCCGCCCGTGTCAGTTCTAATTTTGCATCATTATAAACTTTGACGTCGTCAGGACCTCCCGCATAATAAGTTGCCTTAACACTGTCAAACTTCAAAGACAAATTCGTATATTCGGATTGCAACTCTGCAAGTTCATCATATTGAGTTCCAGAGGATATTTCATTTGTAATTCCGCTAGAAACTATACTATAACCCACATATGCCACTACAATAATTGTGGATATAATCATTATAATACCAACCACAGAAATCAACATTGAAGTGGATTTAAATAAGCTTAGCCTAGATTTTCTCATATTAACCTCAATAAATAATTTACTTGTTAATATTTTATTAATATTACTATATTAATGTTACTTATCAGACGCTCTCATGCAACATTTTTATAAGTAAAAAAAATTAATATTATGATAATGAACTCTACAAATAAAACACAAACATCAACTGCAAAATTCGAAGAATTTTTTGCAACATCATATAAGGACGATGTATTTAAAATACTTGAAAAATATCCCGATGAGCGATCACTTACTGTAAACTATCATTCATTGGAAATATTTGATCCTGAACTTGCAGATTTGCTGATTGAAAAACCTGAAGAAGTTATTCAAGCAGCACAAATTGCGATTAAAAATATCGATCCTTTAGTAAAAGATGCTGACATCAACATCAGATTTGAGAATCTTTCCAATGTAATTCCGCTAAAAACTCTTTTAAGCAAATATATTGGAACATTCGTTTCTGCAGACGGTATTGTGAGAAAGACTGATGAAATCCGACCTCGTATTGAGACAGGTGTTTTTGAATGTAGAGGATGCATGAGACTGCACGAGGTCGAACAAACTTCAGGAAACCATATCATAGAACCATCATTATGTAGCGAATGTGGTGGAAGATCATTTAGATTGCTTCAAGAGGAATCTAAATACATTGACACCCAAACCGCAAGGATGCAGGAACCTTTGGAGAATTTATCCGGAGGAACCGAACCTAAACAGATGCTGATGATTCTTGAAGACGATTTGGTGGATGAATTGAATCCTGGAGACAAGGTAAGAATTACCGGAACTTTAAAGACATTTAGAGAGGAAAGAAGCGGCAAATTTAAAAATTACATTTATGTTAACCACATTGAACCTTTAGAACAGGAATTCGAAGAGCTGCAACTCTCAGAAGAGGATGAAGAAAGAATCATCGAATTATCACAAGACCCTCACATTTATGATAAAATTATAAAATCCACCGCCCCTTCAATCAGAGGATACAGAGACGTTAAGGAAGCCATTGCCCTTCAGTTATTTGGTGGAGCTGCAAAGCAACTTGAAGACGAAACCAAATTAAGGGGAGACATACACATCCTGATTGTTGGAGATCCAGGTATCGGTAAATCCCAGATATTGAAATACGTTTCAAGGCTCGCTCCAAGAAGTATCTATACAAGCGGTAAAGGTACAAGTGGAGCCGGTTTAACTGCTGCTGCCGTCAGAGATGAACTTGGTGGCTGGTCTCTAGAAGCAGGAGCATTGGTGCTTGGGGACCAGGGTAACGTATGTGTTGACGAATTGGACAAGATGAGATCAGAAGACCGTTCAGCACTTCACGAAGCATTAGAACAGCAAACAGTAAGTATCGCAAAAGCAGGAATTATGGCAACCCTAAACTCAAGATGTTCCGTTCTTGCGGCTGCAAACCCTAAATTCGGAAGGTTTGACAGGTATAAAGTACTTGCAGAGCAGATTGATTTGCCTGCCCCAATTATTTCTCGTTTCGATTTGATTTTTGTTATTGAAGATAAGCCAAGCAGGGAAGGAGATTCAAAATTAGCGGAACATATCTTAAAAATACATAAGGAAAATACCGTTGATTATGAAATTGAACCGGAACTGCTTAGAAAATATATTGCGTATGCCCGTAAAAACGTCAATCCGCAACTTACCGATGAAGCAAACGACATTTTAAAAGAGTTTTATGTAAGCACAAGAAACAGCAACCCCGAAGAACAGGGTGCCGTTCCAATTACCGCAAGGCAACTAGAAGCTATCATTCGTCTGTCCGAAGCATGCGCTAAAATTAAACTTAAGGACTATGTTGAAAAAGAAGATGCTGAAAAGGCAGTTCGCCTAACCATGGCCTGTCTTAAGGAAGTGGGTGTTGACCCTGAAACTGGAGAAATTGATGCCGACATCGTTGGTGGAGGAACTCCAAAATCCGACAGAGACAAAATCCAAAGAGTAACTGAAGAAATCAAACTCCTTGAAGAAGAATATGCTGGAGATGCTCCGTTGAATGTTTTAGTTTCAAATATGAGTGAAAAATACGGAGTCAGTGAAGACAAAACAGAACAAATTGTCAGGAACCTGAAACAAAAAGGAGTAATATACGAACCAAATACCGGATACTTTAGGCGTGTTGTTTAAATCATTTCCATTACCGATTATGAAAATGTCCAATAACATTAAATTTAATATCAATTAAGTATAAATTTAAAATATCATGAAGAAATTGTTATTGGTCATTTTAATCTTTTTGATTATAGGCGCTGTCAGTGCTCATGATGACTCAAATGCCACTGCAGACCCTTTGCTCAAAGATAGGGAATACACTTCAGACATCAACGATGATGATGGTCCGTTGGTAATTGAAGAGGACGACTATATTCCTGTCGAGGTCAGGGCTGATGAAAAATGGAGTTTGAATGTTTATATTGACAAATATAACTCTACATCCAATGGCGAATTCAACAATGTGCAATACCGCGAAATCAACATTCCAACAAGCGTCATGGTCGACGATAACGAAGTGAATCTCGCTTTGGGAAAGCATAATATAGTATATGAATTCAAATTCACCAATACCAAATCGATATACCGGCCTGATGCATACATCAGCGATTCCGCCGTATATTTTGACTTTAACCTTGCTCGAACCGTAAAGACCCCTCAAAATTTAATTTACAGGTTCAGCTCACAATTCAACATCATACCGACCATAGAACCAACATCAACAACATTTGATTTAGAAGCCATCAACATAACCCGTTCCGATTCCATTTCATTCTATCTTAGAGGAATAAGTTACAGCAAAGTAAACCTTTATCTTGATGGCAAATTGTTTAATTCATTTGAAACCGATGACAATCCTTATGAGGACGAAATTGACACGACAAAGTTAGCGGCGGGATCCTATAATCTTGTCTGCACAGTGGAAACGGATAAGGTCTATGCCGAATATAATGTCAAAGCAGACACTACAGATTCGATGATTAATGTCAGATTCACAAAATCTAAAACTGTTTATTCCCCAAAAAGATACAGTATAACAATCAATACCACCCTAAATGTTTGTGAATTTCCCGAATTAAATCCGATCCATATAAATGCCCCTCAGATTGACATATCCTACACCAGAAGCATCCCGGTGCGATTTGTAGGTGAAGGGGCAGGAGATTTTGCAGTCTATATTGATGGTGAAAATGTCTACAATAACTCCATCCTACTGTCATGGGAAAATATCTGCTATATACCTACAAAAGATTCAAATGGAAATTATTTTGATGAAGGAAACCACAACATCTCATTTGAATTCGTATCTGCAGACAAGTATTCCCGTTTCAATCCTCAAATATCCTGGTACGACAATGCATTAACATTCTACTTTCTTAATTCACAGTACAGCGGCACAATTTTAAATGACAAATATATTGCAAATACAAAACTGAAAATAATCAATGAAAACCCGCAGGTTATCCCAATTGATTCGAAAGCCATCGTAAAGATTGTTCACACAAATGATATAGACCTAAAAATTGATAATTTACCTACTTATTATACTCTGACAGTTTTTGTCGATGATGTTGAAATCTATGACTCATATACTAACAGCAACGAAATCAACATCAAAACATTCTTTGAAAGGTCCTCAATTGAAGAGACAAATGAAAGAGACATTCAAACCGGCACCCACAGCATAAGATTTGAGTTCAAGACATTGTACAATTATGACGTTGACGCTTCATTTAGGTCAGGCACATTACATTTTAAATTCAACCCGGTTGATTCTGACATTAACCCAAAAGGAGTTTATTACCAGTTTAACACTTCCCTAATCGTTACAGAAAAGAAAAAGACAGTCCATATCCTAAATGTGAAAAACCAAACTTACTTTGATTTTACTGAATTTGTTGTTAAAATGGATTTGTATAAGCCGGAAAGCGATGATGACTGGGACGATGATGATAACGTGGAAAATCCAATAGGTACACAGGATGTTGGAATCATTGTGAGCGATGAAACTGGAATAGTCCGCATTGAGGACAATCTGATGAACGTTTACGAACATCAGCAGTGGAATTACGAATTTGAAAATGAGAATTTGCCGAAAGCAGGAATCTATACTATGAAAATTATCAATTTAGCGGACAACACCTATGATACTGCAACATTTGAAGTTAAAAAGGCAAACAGAATCTTCAAGAAAAAATACTCATCAGAGGACTTTAACGTTCTGTTCACCCTTGACTTTTCATCATGCAAGGGAGATTTGAATGTGCCTTGCCACATTACACTAAACAATGAAGAAAAAGTTATTAATCTAAAAAATCTAGAGAAAAACAAAAAGGAAGTGCTTTTTAAAGACGTAGATCCGGGAGTTTATATAGCAACATTTACCCTAAAAGGAAATGAAATATACAATGACGTTACTTTAAAATCAAAGGTCATTGTAGAAAAACAAGAACCAACAATCAAATGCCATCAAAGCGGAGAGAATAAACTTGACATTACAATAGACATCAGCAAAAGCAAAACTGATGCAGTTTTGGTTGTAAGTGCAGGCGGAGAACAAAAGAAATTTACAATAACTAAGAACACAAAACATCTTACAGTTGAATTCGATAATTTAAATTCCGGCAGCTATGATGTTGAAATCGATTTCAAAGGCAATGAAAGGTATACTCAAAAAACACTCAGCTCTTCAATTGAAATAACATCACATTCCAAAACACCAGTCGAAGAACCGGACGATAACACCGAACAACCAGAAAAGGGTTCCGGAAATAACACTGGAGGAAATAGTATCGGCAGTGGAGATTCTAATGCAACAGGCAGTGGAAACGGCACAACCAACGGAAAAATATCACTTAACGGCAAAGGATTTAACGGAGATTTCGGTTCACAGGGAAGCGGACATGGTGATGGGGCCAAAAGTTATGAGATAACCAAAAATATCATAAAAACCGACAACACTGCAAATACACTATTAATATTTTTTATCATATCCCTTATTCTTCTATTTTTAAGTTTCATTTATGAAAGACGGGAAAAAGATGAAGAAGAATATTAGTTCATTCTAATGATTCGATTACACACCCGATGCAGTTAAAGTTCAAGGAAAGCATCACATTACAAGCCTAACCGCAAATACCTATACTGCAACAGCTCCATCAAATGGAATACGTTGAAAAGCTTGTCTTACAAGCAGCCCTACCATCAAGACAATACAACAATTTAAAATAATAATTTCCACAATGGCCAATTTTTTTAAAAATAGCAATACATTAATAAATGATTAAGACCAAATTTAATATATTATACTTATACTAATTTTATAAGGAGCGATAATTATGGATAAATACGAAGATTTATTAGAAAGAGCAATAGACCAATTACCTCCTGAAGTATTTGAACATAAAAGATTCAAAATTCCTAAAGCTTATTCAGATATCCAAGGTAATAGAACATTTATTAAAAACTTTAAAGATGTTGCTGAAGGTTTAAACAGAGACCCTCAACATTTATTAAAATTCCTGATGAGAGAATTAGGTACCGCAGGAAACATTGAAGGTCAAAGAGCAATCTTGCAAGGTAAATTTACTCATTACCTAATCAATGAAAGAATTGAAGGTTATGTGGACAAATACGTAATCTGTCATGAATGTAACAGACCGGATACAAGAATCATCAGAGAAGGTAGAATATTCTTACTTAAATGTGCTGCATGCGGTGCAACAGCACCTTTAAAATCATTATAATTCTACTTTTTTAC
>NZ_JBGVFE010000062.1:0-10134 GCF_045120835.1 Methanobrevibacter sp. | reverse complement strand
AAGGTGGTTTAATGGAAAAGAAAAGTTATTATTTGATAATTTTACTAGTGGCATTTGTAATCTGCATTGGAGTGTTCTGGTTCCAATTCAACAATGATGTTCCAACTTTCATGATGATTAATGCAACTGAAGTCCATGAAGGGGACTCATTTTCAGGTGTTCTCTCAGATGCCTACGGTTATGGTGTTGCGAATCAGACAATCACTTTCCACAAGCCGGGTTATCAAATGGGCACTCTTGTGGATGTTGTAACTGATGAGGAAGGAAAGTTTACAATTGAAAATGCCGAATATCTGCCTGATGCAGGGAAAGATAACTATTATGGCGACTTTACATTTGCAGGTCATGGCAAATATCAGGGATGCACCTTTGAAGGAAATATAACTGTTGTCTCTAATTAATTAAGTTTGTAGGAAGTTGTATGAAAACTCATGATATGATTTCTCTACATTCCTTTTTTTAGAGTTAATGCTATTGGATTTCTCGACCTGATGAGGTAGGGGTATTATTTTACATATTAATTTGAAGTTTCAGATAAAAAGATAATTATTATTTGTGATTGTATGTCTATGATGGGCACTCTTTTAAAGGATATTGATTTTACCAACATTTTTTTTGTTTTATCCTAAATATGCAAGAATACCACAACTTCTGTAAGTTGTGGATGAATTGCAAGTTGGGTATAGTATTATTTTTATTAACTTTTAAATTGTTATTTTCTTATAATGCTTATTATGAGCAGTAATTTTGAATAGGAATCAGCATTCAGTATACCTATTAACTTATCATTTAGTATTGGTGATTAAATATCGTAGAAAAGTGATTATTGAGGATATTTTCGATTTATTAATGATTATTTTTGAAGATATTGGTTTTAGGTATGGTATTGTAGTTAAAGAAGCGAATTGGGAGGTTGATCATATTCATATTTTATTTGAAGCTAAACCAAGTACCAATCTGGTTAAATTCATTAACTCTTATAAAAGTGCAAGTAGCAGAATAATCAAAAAACAATATCCAGTTATAAAAAAGAGTTTATGGAAAAGTGCATTCTGGAAAACAGGTTATTTTATTACAACAACTGGTGGAGCAAATATTGAAACTATTTAAGAAGATATAGAAAGACAACGAGAAAAATAATAATACTATTATATAATATTTTTTTTCATGACAAGATTACTTTTCAAACGCTCTCTCAATTTCTTTATATAATGGTTGTTTACTAATATATTAAACATGTCAAGCATTATTGATGAAAATGATTATTATGGGGGAGAACAAGATGTAACTGAAGCAGTTAAGATTAGATTATACCCTACAACGGAACAAAAAAAGAAAATTAATCAAAACATTGGCAACCGAGGTTTTATTTGGAACAAAATGCTTGGAAAAATCAAATATGAAAATTTGAAACCAACACAAAAAAACTTAAACAAAATACTTAAAGAGCTAAGAAATGAATATCCGTTCCTGGAAAAAAGCGAATCCAGCAGTAGACAGCAGGTTTTCATTGATCTTATAAAAGCATATAATAAACATAAAAAAGAGAAAGGTGTAGGATTTCCCAAATTCAAAACAGAAAAAAATCCAAACATCTCATTTCGAATACAGTCAAATAACAATAACATCCGCTTAAATGAACGAAAAAACAGAATACAAGTACCCACAATCGGTAAAATTAAATTCAAAACTAGTAAAGAACATAAACAAAAAATACAAGAATCCAAAATCAACAACATGACAATCAAACTAGAAAACGGAATATACTACGGAATAATAAACATCAACACCAAACACAAACCAATGAAACGCAGTTTTCAAGCAGTAGGCATTGATATAGGCATCAGAAGACCATTAACATGCAGTAACGGATTAAAAATAGAAGAATTAAACTTAACAAATGAAGAAAAAAACATTAAATACTACCAACGCGAAATGGACAAGAAAGAACCTGGAAGCAGACGTTATCGTGAAGCTCAACAAAAATACTGGAAAGCAATGAACAAAAAAATCAACAAGAAAAACGACCAATATCACAAAATCACACACCACATGGTAAAAAACAATGATATAATCGCACTAGAAACACTCAATATAAAAGGATGGTTTAAAAATAATCATTGGGCTCCAAAATTGCAGAGAATATCCGTATATGAGATAATAAGACAATTAAAATACAAATCCCAACGAAATAACCGAAAATTAATTCAAGTAGGAAGATTTTTCCCTTCAAGCCAAAAATGCAGCAACTGCGGATACCAATACATGGATTTAAAATTAAGCGAAGAAGAATGGACATGTCCTAAATGTGGAAAACATCATGACAGAGACTTAAATGCAAGTATTAATATAAAAAATGAAGGATTAAGATTAATCCTAGAAGAAATAATAAAGACAATTCCTGATAGGGATTGTCATGGCCTGCGGTGCGCGGGCATCGGCTCGAAAATATTAACATTTCACTCAGTAAGAGCATGTTAAAGTATCGAGAATCCCCAACTTCTTAAAAGTTGGCGGAAGTTCAAGGTTTTAATTTCATTGTGCATTGTCGTTGCTGTAAGCGCTGCTGATAATGCAACTGATGTAATCGAAATCGATGATGGAAATGAAGTTCAAGCCATTGATAATGTTGATGAAAATATTGCTGTTGAAAACAGTGTTGATTTAGAAAATGCTGATGTTGTGGATGAGCCCACTTTGGCTGCTGATGAGAGTGATGTTGATTCCAGTTTAGGTGCCAACACTACTTTTGGAGGTAAAGGCGGCAGTGGTGATAAGTTTGACTTTTCAAACATTACCTTTGATTTCGGTAACGGTACCAAAATTGACCTGGGAAGCTTATTGAACGGTACTAGTATAAGCTTTGGTAATGGTACAAGCTTCAATATATCATCCTTACTCAACAGTAACATGACTTTCGGTAACGGATCAAGTTTCAATTTAACCCAAATAATGAACATGACCGGTAATGGAACAGGTTCATTTGACATATCTTCAATTTTAAATCTGATTGGAGGATCAAAAATCACTTTTAATGCTACCGATATTAATCAGGTTTATTCCGGCAAAACCACCTTTAAAGTAACCGTTCTTGATGGTGATAAACCTGTATCTCAACAAACTGTTGTATTTACGGTAGATAATACGGATTATGTTGCAAGAACTGATGAAAACGGTGTTGCAACCAGTTCACTGGATTTGCAAGCGGGCACACATTACATTTATACAGAATACAATAATGTGATTGGAAAAAATAAAATTGTCATCGAAAAAGAGGCTTCCAAAATAACCACCAATAAGAAAACTTTCAAATCAAAAACCAAAGTTAAAAAATACGATATTACCTTAAAAGATAAAAATGGCAAAGCTATTAAAGATGTTAAAGTTACCTTAAAAATAAATGGTAAAACTTTCAGCGCTACAACTAATTCTAAAGGTAAAGCTGTATTCAAAATTAAGAAATTAACTCAAAAAGGCAAATATTCTGCAAAAATCAAATTTGCAGGAAACGGTTATTACAAAGCATCCAGTGCTAAAAACACAATTGTCATTAAATAATTGTTAGTTAATTTTTTGAGAGTTTATTAAACTCTCCACTTCTTATTTTTTTTTAGTCCATGAGTTTTGGCAGAAATTATTTGATTTTGAGCAGGTTTCATTTTCTTCTTTTTGATTCTTAAGAATGATTTTTTTTAAATCTGAACAACACTGGGGCGAGTTATTATTTTTTTGTGGTGCCTCATAGTATGTTAACTGCAATTTTAATTCAGTTAAAATGGTATTGGACATATTCTTGATTAGGGCTGAGAAATATCCTACTGTTTATGGATTTAATTTATATATGATGATTTCTAAAAATAGTTGTATAGTCCCGTAGGGTAGTGGCAATCCTTCTGGGCCCTGGACCCAGAGACAGCGGTTCGACTCCGCTCGGGACTACTTGATTATCTAATTATTTTAAACGTATGATAGGCTTTTTTACCATTGCCCATGACTTTAAAGAATTAACTTGTATAATATTTAAGAAATGCCTGTCTATCATATTTCATTGATTGAATCAGTGGATTTGCCTCTTAAAGAGAATGGGAAATAATTATTCCTTTTGTTATTTTTTATTTTCAGTTAAAAATTTATTATTTTTTGATTGCTGTTTTTCACAAATCAATTTGAATTTAATATTCTTTTTATAATAGTTTAGACATATATCACTATATAATCTAATTGGGGCATTGAAGTTGAATTTCAAAAAGATTTTTAATATTGTTTTGATATTTTTAATTTTATTAATTAGTTTATGCGCCGTTTCGGCTCAAGATAATAATACACAAATTATTTCGCAGGATATAGTTTCCTCTGAAAATGCAGATATTGATTATGTGGGAAATGTGTGTAGTGATTCACGAATTGATGCTCCAATTGAGATAAATGAAATAGATTTGTATTATAAAGAGGATACCGTTCTTGAAGGCCATATCAAAGGTATTGATGAAACTCCAATTAAAAATAAACAAATTGCCATGTTTATAGAAGGAAAACAGTATAACAAAACCTCTGATGATTTAGGAATGGTCCTGTTTGATTTAAATTTAAAACCAAATAGCTATCAGGAAGTCACTGCTGATGAAAATGGAATATCCAATTTAAACAAGAATTTAAAGGCGGGGACTTATGAAACACCTGTTCAAATCAAAGATTCTAAAAATAACTATTATGTTCCATATAAAAATTCTAAAACCAATGAAGGCACAAAAGTAAAATCTCCTGCGGGTGAAGACTGCTGCTCTTTTTATTTGCAAGTGAGTAATACTGAGTCAGTCGGAGGATTTAGAAGAGACAATACTGGATCAACTACCATCACTGTAAAAGACTGTACCATTAAAGGTTTGTCCGCTGTGAAACATTCTAATTCTAATGGATTTGTTCACTTGATTGTGTTTTCTAATGGATGGATAGTGGGGAATGGCGGACTGGATTCCACAACTTTCATCAAAAAAATGGAAAGTTTGGCTGTAGATATGATTAAGTCAGGCAAAATTAAGATGTCCTCTATTAAAAAGATCTATATGTATAAGAGAAGCATAAATTTTGGACATTTTGCTATTAAAGCTCCAAATGGTGAATATGCTGTTGTATGGAAAAATAAAATCATCACAGGCAAATTAAAACCTGGCGAATTCCTTTGCACACCTAATTTTAAACAGTATGCTCGTCACAGTACTTATGGAAAATACAGTAAAAATCTGGCTAAAGCTGCAATCAAAGTTGGAGCTACTGACAAATATGGTGTAAATAGGAGGCAGATTGTAGTTCTTCATTGGAAGGCCAATTCAGATAAAAACTATAAGACATCCTCTTCAGTTAAATGTTATGCTGCAAACGATAACGGCAAATTTGTTGGAGTATCCTCAGGCAGATTAGTGGACACAGTTAAATTTAAAAGCAATACTGTAAGTGGACATAAACTTCCAAAGGTTCCAAAAATGAAATATATGGGATTCCATAAATTTGGAAACATTGATAAGCTTATTAAAACTCCAACTACTGTAAAAGCTCCGAATGTAAAAAACCATGTCAATGCCGCCAAATGCTTTAATGTAAAGGTTATAAACAAAAATACTAAAAAAGTAATCAAGGGAGTAAAAGTTAAGATTAAATTAACTTCCACAGGACGCTCACAGATTTTCACTGTTAAAACCGATAGAAATGGTGTTGCTAAATTAAATACTAAAACATTAAAGGCGGGAAGTTATAATGTGGTTATAGGAACTGCAGATTATAAATATCAAATTTCCGGCAAAAGCAAGATAACTATTATATGAGCTTGTGAAGATGAGGATTACAAGGTAAAAATAAAAAAAGAAAATGAGTAGGAAAAATCCTAGTTAATTAAACAAAAAATTTCTTGTTATATTATAACTGTACCGGAAATCCCCTAACTGAGGAACCAAAAGCTTCAGGGGTAAGGCCCTGTTCATGCATAATTCTTAATTCAGTACAGATGATGAAATACTGCATTGCAGTAAACTGACTGTTATCTGTTTTGATTGATGCATGCATCATTTGATTAAAGGTTTCTTCTATAGATACTGCAGTGACATTGTAACCGCAATTCTTCAAAGTATGGGTTGCAATCAATATTGTTTCTTCAGTGCTGGAATGTTTCCTGTAAATATCTAAAATCAAATCAAGATATGAGTAATGAATATCAGGATAGTCTATAAAAGCCTTTCCATTCTGTTTATTGAAGAGTTCAATGTATTTTTTGGATTCATTTTTAATTGATTTGTGTAATTTATCTGCTTTGTGCATTTCATCCTTATAATAGGAAGCGTTCATTTCTTTGGAACCTGTATATACTGATCCGTCAATCATTTGGTACATCATGGCTTCCACTTCACTGAAGGATATTTTTAATCCTCCATCCCTTAATACATGGGTTGCGATTATTACTGTGTCTTCAAATGAGTAGTGTTTGTAAATCTCTAAAATCAAGTCCATTTTAGAGAATTCTTTACCGTTTGACATTGTTTTTAAATGATTTTTTTGGAAGTATTTGTTATATTTTGCAATGTCTTTTTTAAGAGAATTCTGATTTTCAGGACTTAAATCAATATGTTTTGGATTTTTTACACCAACGGTTGGAACTACTTTTTGGTCTAAAGGATTTTGATTTGAATTCTCAATTGCAGCTGTGGAACTGTTGCTATTGACAATAGTGCCATTAACATCTGCATCATTTCCAACAGAAATAATGCTGTTATCCTGGGTGTCATTTTGAATAGTATTATCTATTTCATCTACACTACATTGATGATCAATTGCATGAATTGGTGCATCATCAATGGTACCGTTAATATCGTTTGCTGAAGCAATGCCAACACCGATAATTAAAATCAATAATGAAAATGTGATTAATGCAAATTTTTTTATATTAGCACCTTTCTTATTTTTTGAAACTTGTAGTTTCTACGGTTACATTATTCAAGACCATATATAAAGTTTTTCGAGTGTAAGTACTCACTTGCATCTTAAAATAATTTAAAAATAATTAATTGGTCTAATTTTAAAAAAATA
The DNA here is from genome assembly GCF_045120835.1 of Methanobrevibacter sp. Lineage (GTDB taxonomy): Archaea > Methanobacteriota > Methanobacteria > Methanobacteriales > Methanobacteriaceae > Methanocatella. Next base: position 3,060 of record NZ_JBGVFE010000062.1, on the reverse strand, counting down.
AGTGTTTTAAAGAATCATTATTGGATTTGAGTTTGAAAATCATGGTCAACTATTGTTTGCTAAAGCGGTAACAATATAAACTTTACATGGTGGAATTATTTTAGATGAAATCACCACTATAACTGAAAAGTACGCATCCTGCATCTAAATATTAATATTAAGTGCAAAGTGGGTTGAAGTGTAATTATAATGATGCAGAATTCGGAGTAAATGATGAAATAAAAAATAGATTGTATAGTTATTAAAGAGAGGAGTACTTTAATAACTATTTCAAGAGAGATATATGTCTCAAATCTATGTATAAGATAATGTATTAATTTCAAACACAACGATTATTGTATTTGATTAATGCTTACTATGTTAAATATGCTGTTTAATTGAGATAGAGTAGTGTAAATAGCTATGTCCAGTAGCTATTTACGAAACGGCTAATTATATAATTGAGCCAAATGACATATTTGAATTACCATAAAAATATGATAATCAATAATGTAGTAAGTAGTAATAACCATATAAATCTTATTAAAGTATTACTCAAATTTATAATCTTTATAATGGCTAATGGTGCATAAAAATTCTTTTATGGGGTTATAGGCAATTATTTAATATTTATAGTCTGAAATATGTTTGTATTTTTCTTATTTTTTCTCAAGTATTAATTATGCTCAATATAAAAAATATCTCAAATTTAAAATTAAATGATTTAATGTCTTAAAAATTTGAATTACATGCCTAGAATTAGTTATTCTTAAAAATATCAAACATATGTTGGTTTTTGTTTAAAGGAGTTATAAAAACAAAAAATTATGAGTAATACTTTTTTTAAAAATAATACTACGAGTAAATTACTATTTTCTAAAAAAATATTACTTCATTATCTACAAAAAATTATACAAGAGTTAATGCATTTGGAACTTTTTTCAAAATATTCTCCTTTATAGGAATCATGGTTGATGAAGCAATGGAAAAGTTTGCAGTCTTTGCTGCAACCTTATCATCTTTTTCAGCAATAATTGTTGCATTCAATTCATTCTGCAGATTATCGACAGTGTTTTTTAACACCCATTCGTCAACATCTGAAATGATGATTTCATCAACGTATCTGTCCAGTTCATTGGCAATTACCCAAGAAATGAATCTTCCACCATGCAATGAGATGGTGTTTCCGTCTGCAAGACCAACTATCTCATCTAAGGTATGTTTCAGTTCAATGTTTTGATACATTCTGGAATGAACCAAAGTTGCCCAGTGTGCATCGCCTATGTGGTAGGCGCCAATTTTTTTTGGATAGATGTAGTCTGGCCCGGCAATCTTGACTGCAGTAGCTATTGCCAAAAGATCATGCTTTTGGGCGGGTAAACCACGATTTGGAAATTCCTCATTGATGATTTGGATTATTCTTGGAAGCCCGAATTTTCCTCTTCTTGCGGTTCCAGGCTCATAACCACACATGTATCCATGATGGTTTTTTGGAAAACCTGTTATGACCATATTCAGTCCTGATCTTAATCCTGCCCTTACTTCATGTTCGTAGGCACCGTTTGTTGCGACAACTTTTCCGGGTGCCAATATTCTTGCTGCGGCAATTGTCTTTGCAAAAGCTTCAGTAGTGTTTTCGCATCGGTTAAAAGGACCTCCTTCAACCACAATGACGTCAGCTCCAATTTCAATTGATTTTTCAAATCCGGTAATCACTTCATCATATCCGTCACCGACAAACATGATGGATTCCAAACCTCTACCGTATTTTTTAGCAAGTTCTGCAATGTCTTCTGCTTCCCTCAATGGTGCTGCGTGACCATCGCCGGTCTGTTCTGAAGTGACATTGACCGCAACTGAAGATGACAGTTTAATCCAATCCTCTTTATCTTCTTTTTCTGCAAGTTCCTTATCAATCAGTCTTTCATGGATTCTTCCACGAGGGCATTCGGTAAATGCAGGACCTTTATTGTAGCATTCTCCTCCGCAACCACTGATGTTTTTTGGAAGTCTCATGGCACCGTTTTCGCCAAAGTGGTCAAGGTCAAGCGGTACGTCAACAATTTCATGCACCTTCTGCATGACTTCAACACCTCTCATTCCAAACTTCTCGCCAATGTCTGAAAAAGCATATGCGCAGATATGTATTGGCGCTCCGATTGTGTCCGCCAATCTGCAATTGCCAAGCAAGTCCATCAGTTCCAAATCGGAAGCGCAGGTTCCCGCAACTACTTCAGTCAAATCACATCCCAATGGAAATCTCTTGAACTGCATTCCCAGTTTCATTGTCTCATCCATTGAAAGTTCTGAAATCGCATCAACAACAGATGTTACATCCTTGTTCATTTTTGATATTTCAATTGCAGCATCATCATCATGAACCGCATCTTTTATTAAATCATACATGAGAATTCTCCATAATATTATATTAACTATTATATTTTTCAGTGAAATCATCAATAAATATCTTTCGTTTTAGTCATACCTAAATTTATTTTATATGATTTGTATTACTTAATTAAAAGTATTACTTATCTATAAAATAATAAAGAAAAAGTAATAACAGTATTACTAAAAAAGAAAAAACAATAGGAAAAATAATACTAAATAAAGGCTAATGTAAAGATTTAAATAGTATCACTTTTTAAACTATTTATATTACTACATGGCATATACTACCATAATTTTGTAATAAAAGCAATTTTTATATTGCCATGTGGTAAAATTTTTTAAATAAATTTATTTAAAAAAATATATCAAAAAAACGGAGACTAAAAAATGAAAGTAGCAATTTTAGGTGCAGGATGTTATAGAACACATGCTGCAAGTGGAATTACCAACTTCTCAAGAGCTTGTGAAGTTGCAGAAGCAACTGGAAAAGAAAACATTGCAATGACTCACTCTACAATTGAGATGGGTGCAGAGTTATTAGAATTAGCTGGAGTAGATGAAGTAGTGGTATCCGATCCAATATTTGACGGAGATTTCACAGTAGTGGACGACTTCGATTATGCAGAAGTAATTGCAGCTCACAAAGCAGGAAACCCTGAAGAAGTAATGCCTGCAATCAGAGCAAAAGTA
>NZ_JBGVFE010000061.1:0-20968 GCF_045120835.1 Methanobrevibacter sp. | reverse complement strand
TCCAAAACTCTATTGGTATTGCCTTTCTTTCTAGGACTTGCCTGTAAAGCTAAAATCTTCATATTAATTACCTCACACTAAATTAATGAATTTGAAATATTTATAATTTACCAATGCAACTAATAGATTTCATGAGATATGTTTCCAACAAGACAGTACTAATAAAAACAATAGTTGCTTTGTTTAATTTGATTTAATTGAACATCATTAACATTAACTGCAAGAGTTTTGAACATCACATTTCTTTTACACATCAATACATTTAAAAAATAAGTTTTCAATAGGCAGTGGCAGCAGTTAATGTTTTAACAAATGTATCCTGAAAATATTTAATATCATAAGTTTCAAAAAAGTAGTTTAGAGAGGTAAGTAGCACAACTATCGCATAAGTTTTCATATAATAACCTCAATTAATTTAATTAATTAATAATTTAATTTTTAAGTTATATATAATTAATAGCTATTTAATTAATACCCCCATCTACAATACTTAAGCAATGCAATAACACAGATTGTTGTTGGAAACATAATACCCTTTTTAATTCCAACAGACAATAAACAAGTGAATGAAATATTTAATGGACGTTTTCTAAAGTTGCAGTATGATTCATCTATTTTAAGCTCAGTATTTTCCTTGATGTGTATGGAGTCAAATGAGTATAGTGGGGGCTTGCTGTAATTGGATTACATAGTTGTTTTTATATATTAATCATGAAATTTTCAGGATTCATGAAGGTCTTAAATGAGGTGAAACAGATAAGTAATTGGCGGGAAAGAATTGGAAACTTGATTTGAGAAAGTTTAAGAAGTAAACAATAATTATTTTTTAAACGGATAAAAAATTGACTATTCAAGGTGTTTTAGAGATTCAACCATATTCAATTTCTTAATTTTGCGTGAAAACATTAGGTTCACGACTATTGATAATGTAAATATTATTGCAGCAGTCAATAAAACATTTGTAACAGTTAATGAAGGGACTATGTAAAATGCATCTCCTGAAGACATCCACATCAATTCCAAAATGTATAAACCTAAAGGTATTCCCAATATAAATCCGATAACAGTAAAGAAGAGGTTTTGTGTCAATAACAATCTTCTTAAGTCATTATTTTGAAACCCCATACCTTAAGGGTTGAAATTTCTCTTTCAATTTCAGTAAATGACAGCAATCCCAGATTATATAATACGACGATTGCTAAAATGCAAGCAAAGAATATCAGCACGAAAATTATAAGCCACATTGTTTCAGTTATCTTATCCCAGCTATCTTCAATGTCATTTATTGAATTGATTGTTTTAATTCCTTCAAATGTTTTATTCACCTGTTCGGAAGTTATGATGCTTGTAGGAGTGTTATTCAAACCCAATTTATCTAATTTGTCCGGAGACATGATAATACCCTGTGAAATTGGATCTGCATGGATTTTATCAATTTTTGTTTTAACCCAATTATCTGAGCCCATAATATGCCATTTAACTGTATCGCCAACACCGACTTCCAACATATCAGCCATCTTTTGTGAAATTGAAAATTCATCATCTTTAAGTTCTATTCTATTCCAGTCCTTGTCTGTTGGCGTTATTAAAGGCGTATTATCTAAAACAAGAAGCGAACCCGATTTTTTCATGGTGTCAGATTCAATTTCAATGCTTCCTTCCATTATTTTACTGCCATTTACTTCACTAGCCACATTGTCAACTTGTGATGTCAATGCATCCTCATCAATCACCAGTTTTGAGTCATAATGATTAATCTGATCGTATTTCCATTCTTTTACATCATTTAATCCATCATACATTCCAAATGCACCCACCAAAAGTGCACTGCAACCCATAACTCCTATGATAGTCATCAATCCCCGTAACTTATTTCTTTTAGCATCCCTATAATTCCAGCGGATATTAAATGACAATCTCTTCCAAACCTTTAGTTTTTCAATAGCTCCTGAAGTGGATGCCTTAGGTGCTTTTGGCCTTATTGTATCTGATGGATTTTCATTTGAAATACTTGAAACGGTAAAATAGGAAACTGAAAGTGAAAACAGGACTATTAAAACCATTACAAAAACAAAATTCATGCTCCATGCAGGACTCCATAACGGAAGTTGATATGAATCAATCATCGAAGGATAAAAAAGATTAGGCAACGTCATAGGTCCTAAAATCAAACCCAAAAGCGATCCAATCAAAACCATCCAAAATCCATAGGAAATATAATGCATCGTTAATGTTTTGTTTCTAAATCCATTGGCTTTTAATATGCCTATTTGATTGCGTTGATGTGCTATTATTCTTGTCATTGTTGTTAAAAGGATGAGCATTGAAATTATAATGAATACTACTGGAAAAATGTCCGCCATCATTTTATGTTTTGTAATTTCCTGTGAAAATTGATGGACACTTGGATGATTTGACCTGTCCACAAATGAATTGTAATAGCCATTCAAACGATAATCCACTAAATCCTCAAAGGTTTCTGCTTCACCATCAAACTTAACATTCAAGACATTGTATGGGACAGTATCCCCTGGAAATGCTTTATAAGACAAGTAGGCAAATCCGGATTTGTTATGATCAGGTCTTACTGAAAATGATGAAGCATGGTAAACATATTCTGGCGAATATCCCAATCCCCTAATTTCTTTTTCGATTATATAGCCTTCAGATTCAAAACTGATGTTATCTCCAACTTCGAGGCCTTTAGCATCAGCAAAATCCTTATCAAGCCATACACCATTGGAATCATTAATATCTAATGGTTCACCTTCCATTAAATAAAACTTGGATATTGTATTGTTTTCAACAAAATGCAGCGTTATTACAGGACTATTTTCAAAGTCCGCTACAGAATCAACCACCAACTGCCTTTCCATTTGAGTAGTTGGACCTAAAATGTCTACCTGATATAGAAACAAATCATTTAAATAGGGCGAATAAATCCAGCCATCAGCTAGGTTTGTATCTTCGTAATAATGGTTTACATTGACCTCAAGACCTACACATTCACCTGAGATACCTGCAAATAGAAACATCCCTAAAAATGCCATTAAAAATATGGACAAGAATTGGGTTTTGTGTTTCATTATATCTCTTATCATCTTTTTTGCAAGCATTTTTTCACCACGTAACTCATAATTTTCTCATCTGAAACTATTTTAATGTATCACTCAAATTGGAGGACATATCTGCATTGATAATGTTAGATAAAACTGAAATATAAATATCTTTGAAATCATTTATCATCTTATCAGAATACATGTTGGAATTGATGATTATTAACCTATAAGTTTCACCATATTGATAAATTTGAACACCAAAATCTACTAAGAAATCACTGTAAATATCAAGGACTTGATTAGTGAATTCGTCAACATCAATGCCTTCAACAACATCAGCAAATTCAATATCATCTACAATCCAATTAGGCACAAATTGAAACATGATGTTAACCTCAAAATCATGATCCTGATGAAGAAAAATGGCAGGATAATAACTATACCTTGAGGCCCCATAAACAAGATGGGACATATGTTCCATAAATGAATTGATGCTTCTGTCTTTACAGTCTGCAACCAATGTCATTACATTAGAAGTCATACCTATGAACTCATCTGTGAATCTGTCACGTCCATTTTCAATCAACATAAAAAGGACTTTATCACTGTCTACAAATTGAGATAAAGTATATGTAAATACGCTTGTGAACAATACATTTTCACCAATTCCCACTTTATTTAAAAATGACTTGAATGCAACTTTGTCAAATTCCAAATCATAAGACGAAGTAGTATACCCTTTAGAGGAATTGTCAGGTAACAATTCACCCACATCACCGACATCAGATAATATTGGTTGATAAAATTCTCTAGCCTCTTCGAATTTCTCAGTGTTTTTTATTTGCTGTGAAAAAGCAGATGTTTTTAAAAATGTATCATCCAAATCAACACTACCCCCATCGAGAAGAACCTGTAAATCATGTTTAAATAAACCTGCAGAAGTTGCATCAAAGATGATGTGGTGAATCAGATAAAACAAGTAATATGATTCTTCATATTCAACAATCATGAACTTAGACAAATAATTATATAAATCTAAACTTTCAGAAAAGAAATCGATAAGGGTACTCTCATCAGCATTAGATTTCACTGAAATCGGAGGTTTATCTCCTTTTACCAAATACGGATACTCTCCTTTAAACAGATGTTTGATAGATTTAAGCATATTGGAAATGCCAATTACATCTAATCCATATGAACCAATTATATTCCTGATGTTTTCTATTTTGAACTTTTTAGTAGTGCTTATTAAATCCTTAATAGCATTCCTCTTACTTACGTCTTCTGTATCATTTACCTCATATATATCGCTTAAACGCATGCATAATATTGGATGGGCATCCAATAACGCATCCAGTGAATCAAGTATATTATCAAGACCATATTCCTTAGGGATGGAAATAAAATGAGGTATGTGGTAAGCATTCTTTTTATTATTAATAATCACATCAGCAAATACATTAACCTGTGCTGCATTCAATGGACAACCACTTTCCAAAGTATAAAGATCCAAATCAAAAGATAAATCAGACATATTCCTTGCAATTGCCTCAGGAGTGCGAAAAGTAAAAATATCTGCCATAGTAACATCGTTAGAGTCAATATAAGACAGCAGCTTGATTCCAGTTAATGAATCACCACCAAGACGAAGAAAATCATCATAAATACCAATTTGATGATTAAATACTTTTTCAAATGCTTCAACGATAATTTTTTCATTTTCCGTTGTTGGAGCAACATATTTTTTATGTAAGCAACTTGAATCCACATCAGGCAATGCACGTTTGTCAACTTTACCATTGACATTCAACGGAATTTCATCTAATTTGACTACATATGAAGGAGCCATGTACTCGGGTTTATGTTTAATTACATGTTCACGAACAAAATCAATCAAATCAGAATCATCGAAACTTTCAGATAATACAATATATGCAACCAGTTCATTATTTCCATTATTTTCAATTATCTGAACTGTAACATCTTCAACATTGGTCATGCTTCTTATTGATGATTCAACTTCTGTGAGTTCCACACGGTTTCCTCTGATCTTAATCTGGTTGTCACGACGACCGACAATGGCTAATGTCTCATCTGGCAATACTCTTACCATATCTCCAGTACGATACAGTATATTGTACTCATCATTATTGTCAAATGGATTGTTAATGAAAGATTTTGTGGTTTCTTCTTCACGATTTAGATATCCTTCAGATACTTGGAAACCGGATATGCATAATTCGCCTATTGCACCAATAGGGACACGTCTTAGTTCATTATCTAAAATGTAAGCTTTGGTATTGTAATTTAATCTGCCAATTGATGAAGCATCTATTTTATCTAAGTTGTTAATTGATGTTACAAATGAAAATGTTTCTGTTGGTCCGAATCCGTCAATTAGAATATAGTCTTCTGGGCTTTCAAATTCACCTAATTTCTCACCACCAACAGTTAAAACCTCCATCGAAGTGTCATCAACATTTTCCATAAAGAGTTTACCAACTTGAGTTGTAATCATTGCATGAGTTACGCCATGTTCTACGAAATATTCGTTTAATTTATTGACATTCAGCTTGATGTCATCTGGAACGATTGATAAACATGCTCCTGCATAGAATGTTTGACAAACTGCCTGTGAACCGGCGTCAAAACTGATATCGGCAAACAAACCATATACATCATTCCGGTCAAAGTCAAATTTGTCAACATAAACAGCGGATAAATTAAGAATGGATTTTCTTGTAACTTTAACACCTTTAGGAAGGCCAGTAGTACCGCTGGTGTACAGCATACAGGCCAAATCACCATAAGTTATAGGTAAATTAGATAAACTTCCAATTTCTCCATTAACAATATTAGAAATATTTAAAAGATTAACATCATCATTTGTTAAATTCTTAGCACGTTCATAAGTCTCATCGCTAACAATAACAACCCTTGCTTGAGCATCATTTAACATGAACTCAATACGTTCATCAGGATGTGCATCATCCAAAGGAACATAAACACCACCCATAGATAAAATACCTAAAACACAGAACATGTACAATTCAGACCTTTCAACTAAAAATGCAACATTATCTCCTTTTTCAACACCTATGGCCTTCAACTTACTTGATACCACATCAGCTATAAAAGCACCTTCATCATAACAATAACTGTTATCATTACAACTTACCAACTTATTTTTAGGATATTTGGAAAGATGGGCATTGAAAGCATCCAAAATATCATTATAATCCAAAGGATGCTCAGTTTGATTTAATGCATCCAAAATCTCAAGATCAACTTCAGAGGTATAATTGATGTCCTTCAAGACATCTACCTTAAGCATGTCATGCAAAATCAACTTATAGGATTCAACAAAATGCTCCATGAAACTTTTAGAGTATACTGATGAATATAGAATTCTAATCGTTAGCTTATCCTCGCCATTATTGAAAATATAAAAAGCCAAATCTGCATTCAAATCATGGCTCAGTTCATCAACACTGAACTTCAAATCCCCTCCATTGAGTACATCACTGAAAATGTTCGAATACTGGAAGAATACATTTGAATTCAAATCATATTCATTGGCTAAAAGACGGAAAGGATACAAATCATACATCATGGCGGAATTAATTAAATCAGAGGAATATTCAAGATAAGAATCAACGTCCTGATTTTTACAGTCCATCAAAACAGGCAATGTCCTAACAAACATTCCAACAGACTCAGACAAATCAATATGTCCTCTACCATCCTCAACAATATTGAAAAGAACCTTATCGGAACCTGTGAATCTTGATAAAGTATATGCAAAAACACTGCTGAAGAATTGGTTATATGTAATCGAATGACTCTGCAGGAATGAATTTAAATATTCCATTCCAACATCAAAAGTATTAACAACTTCAAATTCAGCATCGCCGCTTACGCAAGGCAGCAATTCGTGAACTTCATCTGCATCAGCTAACATGCCAGCGAAGAATTCATGAGCAGCATCCATATAATCCGAATCTACAATCTCTTCAAATGCAATTTGTCTTAAAACTCCCTTGTCAACAAAATCAACATCATCGCCATCCAAAATTGAAATGAACCTACTTAATAATATGCTCAATGAAGTACCATCAAAAATCAAATGATGGAAATCAGCGCAAAGAACAATTGAGCCATTATCATTCACAATCAAGAATCTGGATAAGTACTTATCCAATTCAAACTCTCTGACAAAAGTTCTTATATCATTTAAAGATCCTTCAACAATTTCAGGTTCTGCGTCGAAAGTAAAAGATAAATCCCCATCTTTATTTAAAACACGGGCTTTTAAAACAGGGAACACATCAAACAATTTGACTAATGCATCTTTAATTTCCTCAACAGAATATTTGTCCTTGAAATCTATTTTAAATGAATTGTTGTATGCAGTACCCATGTTATTGACGCTTTCATCAAGATAAACATTTAATTGAGATTCTGATAAAGGACACAAATCCTCAAAAGTGTATTTGTCTTCATCAACAGTAGCATGAACATTTAAATTAAATTTAATATGGTTGGCAATGTCTTTTGGGGTGGTGAGACTCAAAAGTTCATTTGAGGATAGATTAACACCTAATCTTTCTTTTAATAATAACTGCAATTTCATTGCAGACAATGAATTTCCACCCAAAGCAACGAAATCATCATCAATTAAAACAAAATCAAGATCTAAAACCTCTTTAAATGCATCTACAACAGAACTAATAATCTCATCAGCCATTTCTATATCTTCATTATTTATAGCTGTTTTTAATAAAGATTTATCAATTTTTCCAGTGGCACTTAAAGGAATCTCATCCAATTCTATGAAAAGGGAAGGAACCATATAATACGGCAAATTGATATTTAAAGCTTCTTTAACTTCATCAATGTTCAGATTGTCGTTGGTTGTATAATATGCAATCAGAGTGTCATTGTCAACATCCAGATATATCTCTGAAATCTCACTGAAACCATTCATTATATTTAAGATTTCGCCGGATTCTACACGGAATCCTCTAACGGATAATTGATTGTCTTCACGTCCGATAATTTCAATTTCACCATCAAAATTATAAAATCCGATATCTCCAGTGTGATACAGCCGTTCATTATCCTCGCCAATGCAATAAGGATTGTCCATGAAAACTTCATCAGTCAATTCAGGATTGTTAAGATATCCCTGGCTTATATACTTATTGGATACACATATTTCGCCAGGAACTCCAATTGGCATTTGATTATTGTTTTTATCTAAAATATAAACCCATGAATTGGCAACAGGACTGCCCAAAGGTACATTACCCTCAGCAATATCTTTTAAATCATATATCTTGCTTACACCACAAATTATTTCTGTTGTCCCATAGAAATTGACCAATTTTGCATGCCTTTCCTTTTTGCTTAATTCGTTTAGTTTTGCGCCGGCCAATACCAAATAGTCCAATTGTAAATCTTCGTTTTCATAAATTGGAATTCCAATGCTTGGAAGTAAGATTAAGCTGTTCATATGGTTTTCTTTAAGCTCTTTAACTAAAAGTAAACTGTCCTTTTGTTCCTGTTCATTGAATATCCTGCAGCATCCTCCGAAATATAGTGCAGCGTATAGCACAAATGATGCAACAAAAGTAAAACCCAGATAATGGCCAATGATATCACCTTGAGAATAGTTGAAGATTTCCCTAAATGAAACTCCCACGCCCGGAATTTGGCTATTGGAAACCATTACTCCTTTAGGAAGCCCTGTGGTTCCAGATGTGAATATGATTGTGAATAATTCATCAGGACTAGTTTCAATATCGACATCCACATCATCAGTGTCATTTAAATTTTCGATAAGAATAACTTCTTCTTTTAAACCAAATGAATTTGCAATTGCTTCAGTTGTAACAATGTGTCTGGCCTGACTAACATTTAGCATATATTCAATACGTTTTAAAGGATAAAAAAGGTCAACTGGAATGAATGTGGCTCCAATCTTATTTAATGCCAATACCAATTCCGGAAAATGATAAGATCTCGGAAGCATTAAAGCAACCCGACTACCATGACCAATATTATAATTCGCCTTTAAATCATACGCAATGGAATTGCTTGACTTTTCAAGCTCCTTAAAAGTTACTTTATTTATACCATCATCCACCGCAACGACATCAGGATATTTAATAGCATTTTCACGAAAAGCATTAGGCAAGAATTTATTTTCATCAACTACAACACTCTCTCCTTTGCAAAAATTAGTGAGCAAGTCTTTTTCTTCCTTTGAAAGAATATCCATATCTCCAACAAGCTGATCTGGAGAATTTATTATATTATTGACTAAACTTTCGATATTTCTAGCCATGTGCTCAATATAGACATCTGAAAACAAATCAGAATTATAGACAAGCTCCAAATAACCTTCATAAATATTCAATGTCAAAGCAGAATCCTCACCGTTATAAACGGAAATGTTTTCATTCAAATCACTAAAATCATAAACAGAATAATAAGATATATCCCCATCCAAATAATTATCAACATCAATTTTTGCATGGTTTATACTATTTTTAAAAGCAGAATCAAATTCATTCAATAAATCACTGAAATAGTCATTATTATTGACATTAACTTTTAAAAATGTATTTTTATCAAATGCCTCTAAATCATTCTTTTTACTATGAATAATGGTTTTTAACAAACATCCTTCAGTTCTGTCAATACGGGAGAGATACAATGAAAGTACGCTTCCATAAAAATCAAATAAAGAACAATCATTATTCTTAATGAAATTATTGATTGAATCATTATCAACATTGCTTATTTGTTTTTTATAGGCACCATGACCCAGATTATAAAACTTAACATAATCGCTGGAATTTAGGATATAATTTCTCCAATAAGTTGAATCCTTTTCAAAATCAGTAGAATTTAAATAATCTCTAAAATCATTATAATAAGAATTCAAATCCTTTTCTGGATAAGATTTATTTAAATCATAGAATAATTCATAAAAATCATTTATGGATGTATAGTCAAATATTAATGAACTGATGTTTGCCAAGATTTTTAATCTTTTACTGTCTTTTAAAACTAAAAACCTATAGAGAGGAACATCGAGTGCATTGTCAAAAGTAAATTCAAAAAAGGAATCAATAATTCTTTCAGTTTCACTTCCTTCCAAATTAGAGACATCCTTAACTTGATAATCAATATCCCCATCAATCAGGGTTGCATTAAAGTTCTTATCAAACTGCCAGTTAAAAATATTCTTTGATTTAATGAAACCATCCTCAATAACAGAATAGTCATAATCCTCTAAATCTAATATAAATTGAACATCATAAAAATTCAAACAGAAGCCTCCTCTTTAAAATGGAACTTTTTTTATGAGTCATGGAATCATTAACTAAAACATCCCAAATAATAACATGATAATATTCAAAAATCAAATATACCTATATCATATGTATTATATTATCAAGTAATAAATATAACTTAGGGTATTAGAAATTTATTGAAAAAAAGTTATTAATAACATAACACAGACAAAGCATAGAGGAAATCATGAGATATTTCAAATAGGATTATTTAATTAGCATAAGTTTTTAAAAAAAGTAGGTAGAGAGGTAAGTAGTACAACTATAACATGAGTTTTCATAAAAAACTACCTCAATTATTTAATTAATATTATTTTACTTTTTTAAATTATATATAAATAGCTATTTTTAATTTATTCAATATCATCAAGGCTTTATGGAAAAGAAAATATTAATATAACTTCTAGAAAATGTAGTGTAGATAGAAAAGATATTGCTTACTAATAGAATATGTCAACAATATTGCAGGATAATATTTCAATCCCACCAATCCTCAATCAAGAAATTAATTATATGTTTTTTCTCAATTCCTTCGTAATCGTATTCATTATCATCTTTTGTAATTAAATATTTGGGATAATTATCATTAATTTTTAGTAATGGACCAAATTCCCTATCACGAGTACTTTCCTGATTAACCTCGTAGGAAACTTGGAAATATCTTTTTAATCCATTTTTTTTGGCTACAAAATCTATTTCTTTTTTGCCCACATTACCTATGGTTACTTCATATCCTCTTCTGATAAGTTCCATATACACTATATTTTCAAGGATTAATTGTGCATCTCTTTTGTTGTGGCCATAGATTGCTTGTCTGAATCCATGATCTGTTAAATAAAATTTTTCGTTTGTTTTTAATATGCCTTTGCCCATAATATTTTCTCTGCGCACTCTGTTGATAAAACATGCATTTTCAAAATATGTTAAGTAATTATATATGGTTTCACGTTTGGAATGCCTTTTGGCTCTTGTTTTAAGATAATCTGAGACACTTTTAACTGAAAAATGATGTCCGACATTCATTATCACAAATCGTATTAACTTATCCATTAAATCAATTCTGCTTACATTTGCCCGTTTAAGCACATCTTCATAGACTATTGAATTGTAGACATCATGCAGGTACCTTTTTTTCTGGTTGTCCTGATTTTCAATTACATCATGTATGAATGGCATTCCTCCCCATTTCAGATAATCATCAAAAAGTTTATTTAATTCAACAGTGTTTCCTTTTTGTTCATTGATTTCTATTACCTCTTTAAATGAGAACGGATAAATGTCAAATGCCATGTAACGTCCAGTGAGGAATGTTGCAAGCTCTCCGGATAACAGTTTTGCATTAGACCCTGTAACATATATGTCTACATCAAAATCGACGATGAATCCTGATAAACTTCTTTCCCACCCTTCAACGTTTTGAATTTCATCAAAAAGTAAATAATATTTTTCATTGGAATTTTTTATGAAATTGGAAACATATTCCGTTAAATCATCTTTATTAGAAATATCCTGATAATGCATGGAATCGAAATTGATTTCTAGGATATTCTCCTCTGAAATTCCCATTTCAATCAGTTCATCTTTAATTTGTTTTAGTAATGTAGATTTGCCGCAACGTCTAATACCTGTTAAAACTTTAATTATTTTTTTTCCAATTAAGGGACGTATTTCTTCAAGATATTGTTCTCTTTTAATCATAGGCATCACTTGTTATATTATATGATTTAATTAATATAAATTTTTTACTATTGAAAGTAACTTTTTTTAAAAAAAATATAAAATCTACTTTGTAAAGTAGTTTTTTTCAATGTGAAGACAATATTTACTTTAGAGTGTATTTTTTTAGAAGGTAAAAAATATTTTTAGATTATCATAATGACACTGTAATTCTCATAATAACCATTCTTGAACCTCTCCGACCTGTAGAGGTCGGAGTATTCTTTCACCATTAAGGTAAAAAGCCAAAATTCTTTAGGTTATTTCAACATGACATGAAAATGATTTTCGAACAACAGTAATTAAAATATAAAAATAGATTAGCTATTAAAGTTTAGGAGATTTGCTTCAATAGCTATTCTAGACAGTGAAAGATAACCTTATTAAAAATAAATTATCTCTTTTTTTGTTAATTATCCAAAATATTGATGGAGAAAAGATAATAACAATCCGGTTATGCCATCAGAATGTTATTACTGGCTAATGATGAATTATATCAATAATCAGATAATTAATTGAAAGGATATTAAATATTCTCTATTTAATTACCTTTCTAACATTAGTAACGAATCACTAATCTTAGAAAGGCAATCAGAGGGAAAAAGCAAATAGCTATTTGAATAGCTATTTACTATATGACCAGTTATTTTTTTACTCCAATTGCAAAGGACCCAATTTGGATAATGTTTTATGAAATTCATTCATTGTATTCTGGAATTTTTCTCCTTCTGAAGCGGAAATCCATTCATGGCGGAATCTTTCCTTTTCTATTCCAAATTCCTCCAGGATGTCTTCCACGATTTTTGCTCTTCTAGACCATTTGTAGTTACCTGCATCATAATGGCAATCACCGATATGGCATCCCCCTACAAATACGCCATCTGCTCCTTCCTCGAATGCTTTGAAAATCATTGAAGGATTGATTCTTCCGGAACACATTACACGAATGATCCTGACATTTGGTGGATATTGCATACGTGCTGTTCCAGCAGTGTCAGCACCACCATAACAACACCAGTTACATAATAAACCTACTATTTTTAATTCGTCTGACATTAATAATCACCTCTTATAGTTCTACTTTATCTGGACTGTATAATGGAGGTTTAATATCATCTGAAACTCCAGCTACATAGCCAGTTCTGTTATAATATTTTTTCTGCAATTTGTCAAAGATTAGTGAAACCGGAATATCCATCGGACATACATCATCACATTGACCACAGTCAACACAGCTAAAGCTCATGTGTGACAATCTCACTCCCTGAAATGCTATTGGGATTGGTGGAATGTTTGCCTCATCCTTAAAATAGGATTTGTTCAGTTCACAGTTTTCAAAGCACCAACATATTGGGCAGATGTCACGGCAAGCATAGCAGCTTATGCAACGGCTCCATTCATCCATTGCACTGACTTTCGGATACATTGCATCCTGTGCCTTTTGAGCCATCTTTTTCATGATTCCTTCAACTTTTGATCTTCCTTCAACTGCAGCATCAGCAGGAGATTTTGTCTCAAGCATACCTGCCTTTTTTGCTCCGTCAATTAGTTGTTGTCCTTTTTCATCATTGATTTCTATGAATGTCCATCCGTCCTCTGCACCCCAGTTTCCGCATGCGATATTTGCTTTTCTTGGGATTTTCACATCACATCTCTGGCAGTTGTCACGGCGACCGTAACCTTTCTCTTCAAGGTCATGGATTTTAACAGCTTCTTCTGAACCGTCTGCAAGCTCTATGATAAACTGACCTTTGTCAATTTCTTCAGAAACGACATCATCAGGATCTGCTTCATAGAAAAGGTCGATCATTTTTCTTCCGGAAACAGGTGAGACTGTTCCTCCACAGTTCAAACCTACTGTGAAAATATTATCTTCATTGATTTTGTGTCTCTTAATCAGTTCCTGGATTGACCTTATATCACATGGTTTTACTGCAACAGCAACCTTTTTGTCATAGAGATATTTTTGAATAAGGTCACCCACCATTGTAGGGGCACAGTGATATGAACCTGCAGTTTCAATTAAATCTTCTGAATTGGTTATGAAAGTTGGAATTCCATCATAAACATCATCAACCGGTTTTAGAGCTAGAACTCCATCCACAATTCCTTCATCAAGCAGATATTTGAAGATGCTTGTTACTGCTCCTCCGCATTCTCCGGCTTTATGTATTTCATCATTTTGTGATTTTGCTAAAACATAACTCATTATCATCACCTATCCATTTAATTTTTCAATTACCTCAATTTCACTTAGAGTATCGGATTCAGCTACAGCTTTGAAGCTTTGGGTTTCTCCCATAGCATTTATAAATGATCCGTCTTTTTCAAGCCATGCTTTAATAGGTATGACAATGTCTGATATTTTTGTAGTGTTGTTTTCACAGTATGCAAAGCTTATTATTTTTGATATCCTTGAAAAATCGAAATCTATCTCATCTGCAATATCATCATTAAAAACAAGTAAAACTTTAGTGTTATCCAGCAGTTCAATCATATCTTCTTCAGATTTTGATTCCATAAAATTTAATGTTCCTTTTGTGTTGGATTTGCTGTATACCGGCAATACTTTACATTTTGAATCTTCAACAATTGATATTATCCTATCAAAGTCATCCGGAGAATCAACTTTATTGAATATTATTAAATCTGATTCGTAAAGATTGCTTTTGGCCGCATCCAGAAATTCCTGAACTGAGTCTGTTGAATATTCGTCTGAAATGTTTTCGGTGACTGATTTTTCCAAACCATTAGCACAAATTTTAGCACCATTCTGTTTTGCATGAACGATCCTTCTTCCGATTAATGGATTATCATATAATACATCTCCAATGACTAAGATTGTCTTTGCATTTTCAATGTCATCATATGAAGCGACATCTTCAATGTTACATAGGTTGTCTGCAAAAAATCCGATATTGTAATTTTTGGATTCAGCAAAGTTCTTTATGGCTTCAGTCTCTTCAACAGTGTTGTTGCCAGAGCATATTACTGTAACGGTTGAAGCATCGGCTGAAGATAATTCCTTTAAAACCTCACCAATGGCCTTATCAATATCAGTTTCAGAATTAGAAATTGTGGCTGTTTTGATTTTGTTTTTATAATTTTCAATGGAATCTCTTCCATTTGCACAATTTTTTCCTTCGTTTATCGGATGCCTTTTGTATGGAAAGGATCCGACGACTTCTCCTTCCTTTAAAACCACATTGATGCCGCAACCAACACTGCATGAAGGGCATAACGTGTGCTTGATTTCTAACATATTACATCTCCAAAATTTTTAGTTAAAAAGAGTACTTTGAATATGGGCACTGTCAAGACCCCATGATTCCTCGCAATTTGATAAGATATGGGTTGATTGGCGAGTTATAGAAATCATGTCCATGAAAACACTACATGCCTTTTGAAAGATTATTTTTGAAATCTCATCCTGAATGAAATCCTCATTGGAATTCAATTCAAGAACTCCTTCAATCTTAACATTCAAATCAAAATTTTTCAATGTTTTGATTATAATATTGAAACCAATATTTTTAGGATCCCTATGAACATAGTCAATTGTCCAGTCAATATCAAGATTCAATGATGAGTTTTTAGGATTAATGTCCTGCCTAATCATTCCAATTTTTTGCATATAAATTTTCATTATTATACTCCTTAACTACAAGTTAATAATTCTTATTAAAATTACTCAATTAAAAGATTTAATTAAATAATCTATCATATAGATGGTAGTAATAACCATATATACTTTATTAAAGTATTACTTTTGATTTAAAGTCTTTAATCAATAAAAAACGAATTTTAAAGGGTTTATTTTTTCTTAAGCGAAATTAACAGTCCTATAATTAAATTATTTAAATTCAGACTAGTTGGATTCTGGCAAGTATTACTTCTTAAAAAAATGTAGTTTTCAATATTTCTTAGTGAAATTTAATATCAACATTGATTAAAACTTTAATAAATTAAAAATGAAAATAAAATACTTTATTATTATTTTAAATTAATATACACCCAGTTTTATTCAAAAGGATTTCCTAAATCTAAAATAAATTAGTAATACTTTTTTATAAATTATTACTACTTAAAAACATATAAAAATTGTTAAAAGTATTACTTATAATGGGAAATCCATCAAGAAAACAGCCTGTAAAATTATGCAAAAAATTAAAAACAGATTTAGGAATAGTTTATGTAAATGTGTTATTTTTCCATAATTTGAACATTTTCCAAAGATTGAATCTTATCGATTTGACCATTTAAAAGTAGCAGAATTATTTCCAATGTTTTTCTAATTCCACTTTCAGAGCGGTTAAACAAAGCTTCACTATCGTTTTCACACAGATCGGCATAAACATCTGAAGTGGTTATGATTTCATATTCATCTGTTATGACAGTTATTCCACCACGCCCCACACCAGCAGTGGTTCCAACGGCAATATCACAACCGCTCAAATCTTTAACTGCATAGGCCATGATTTTACTTGCAGACTTATCCCCCTCTTCATCATAGACCTTAATTCCCTTGATTAGTTTATCAGGTTTTGGAGGATTTTCAACATTCAATATTTTCATCACAGCCTCGATTGTGGGAATGAACAGACTGCAGGTCACGCTAAGTTCATCATAATCAAAATCGCCATAATCAGAGATATCTTTGATATACTCACATCCGAAGTTGCCCTCATAGCTTTGAGCAAGGGCATGCAGTTCCATTCCGATTTTTCCATGGGTGAAACATTCAGCTGTTGCTATTTTTTTCATTTTGATCTCTCAATAGTTTCAATGCGTTCATTGTGATGATTTTTGCAACTTCATCTAAAGTGTATGGTGTTACAGGTTCGTTATCCCTAATCAGTTTGTTTGTTGTCAATACAAGATGATTTTTAATTATTCCCTCTTTTCTCAGCTCTTCAACCGCAGGATTATTGTCATCATATTCTGAGATGTCTTTAATTTCAATGTCTTCATTTCCAAATCCGAATATTCCTGCAGTTCCTATTGTTTTGGCCCCCCTTTCATGAGCATACTTTATTATCTTTGAGGCAGTAGGTATTGTATTTCCACCTGCAATAACTATGATTACCACATCACCTTCAATCAAGTCAATGTTTTCATCATCAATGAATTCAGGATAGCTTATGATATTTCTAAATTCTTCATCATGAGTGCAGAGCTGTTTTATGAAATCAGGCTTGTATTGGCCTGTTTCAGCACCGTAAAGTGTAAATATTACATCGCCACCGTCAATCTTTTGACCGTCAAATGCACCTATTGTCTTAGGCCCTCCCCTGTGAACCTGCATCAGGTTTATTGCTATCCTCAAACCTAATCTTCCACATCCTATCAGATCAATTCTTCCTCTAGGAACCTGTCTGTCTTCCATTTTCTGAATTTCATCTTCCATATTATCACTTCAGCACTTCAATTGGTCTTTCATCAATAATTTCTATGTCAATGTCAAGTTCGCTCAGGACATCTCCAAGGACGTATAATCCTGGAACTTCACTTTCATGATGGTTCAAATCAATCAAGGTTATCTTTAAATTTTCGGCAAGTATTGCACATTCATGAGTCAAATCTCCAGAAATCAGAATGTTCAAATTCTTATTTTTTGCCAATCTAATGTAATTAGGATTTTTAAGGCCAAAACCTGAGATTACACCCACTTCTTTTACAATATCCTCATCATTTAAAGTGTTTACAATTCGAACATTGGTGAATTTCTCCATTATGGTTTTTTTCAAATCAATGAATGTTCTGTTTGACCTGCAAACCCTTCCTATTCTTGTTGAATCATCAAAATAATCAATGACTTCCAAACCTAAAATTTCGGCTAATGCGTCATTGGCTCCGCCATCGATAATGTCCCAATTTGAATGGATTGTATATGTGGGTGTTTTTGGAGCAAACAATGGCGGATGATGTGTTATTATCAGAGTATCCTCACAATGAACATCATGATGAGGCAGCAAATCCATATAAAGTTTAATGTATTTAATCTCCTGATCTAAATCATAGTCCTTTTTAAATCCAACTTCATCATTGTCCAAAGCCAAGGATTTTGGTATTTTCTCATTTAAAAATTCAATTATTTCTTTAAGTTTCATAGAATCATTTCTGAATTTATTTTATCGATTTCTTCTCTAATCAAATCATCCAAATCGAACGGTTTGATTGTTGATACCTTAAATGCATTTGTGTCAGTCAGTTCAATGAACTTATCAACATCCTTTTGCTTGAAGATGACCTCCTCAAAAAATCCCATTTCGCATGCACAGTAAAGCACACCTTCCTTTTCAAGAAATCTGTTCAGGAGATTTGTGAGAACTCCGATTGTCAATGTCATTGTCCCTGATGTTTTGGTGTCTATTCCTCTGGTTTTTATAACTGCCTTATTAGAACAATCAACTTCATTCAACCTTTCATGAATATTGTTTTTATTTTTTAGAAGTTCATCATTGTCTTCAGCAACGGGATCCTCTATGATGAATGCATCAACATTTAATCTTGATGATTGTTCAGGAGTTATTCCGCCAAAGCCTGTTGTGTCAATGACAATATCACCGGAGCACATCTGGTCAATGTCTGAAGAAAACTTGATTTTGTTTTTCAAATCCCCTCCCAAATCAGTATACAGCAATTCTTCAAGATGAGGATAGATGTCAATCAAAAGAATGTTTTCATATTTTTCACTTAATCTTTTGACGATTCCAAGGCCTGTAAAATAGGTTCCGACAACAACTATTTTTGTATTCCCATCAACATTCAGGCTTTCAATATATTCAAAAACAGCTTCGGATTTTTTTGAAATGATTTCATTGAAAATATCTATTAATCTTATTTCAGATTTTATTGTAAGCACTTCGGAGGTTATTCCAGTATCAACATTCATCATTTAACCTTCTACTTTTTCAAAACCGATTTTTTCAAGAGCTTCACAGGCTTCCTTGTAAACGGCTTCTTCAATTGTTTTTTTATGAATCACATGTGACGGGGACATTCCTGCAGTCAATATCCTTCCCTTATTGTCAATGAAAACAAGCATTGACCCCGAACCGGGAATTCCCAAACGTCCTCTGGCTATTATCAAATCTGCATCACTTTGATCAAGTGCAATGTATGCCTTTGCAAGAGCCGGGATTCTACTGGTATCTGCAGTATTGGTGTTGATTTGAAGTATTTCCGCCTTGGGCAACCCGTATCCTTTTAGGACTTCATTTAATACATCGACCTTGATTCCGTCCTTATTAGGTATGCATATCTTTTCAGCATTTTTTATGTAATCCTGAATTTCTGCAATTTCTTCGAGAGTGTCTCCAAACCTGCAATTGTTTTCGGACTCTTCAAATGCATTTCTTATCATCCTTTCAAATGCCATATTATCATATCTTAAAAAAAGAGATTAAATAGTTTGAGGTATCAAATCCAACTTTTCAATAACATTGACAACTTCAGAATAATTGCCGTATTCAGGAGATCCCACTCCCTTGACTTCATGAGGATAATTGTCGGCTATGACAGTTGCCAGGTTGTTTGCACCTGCCCTGAGTGAGAATTCCACATTTTCCGGACCTACGGTTGGAGTAGGCATTGTAATAGTTATTTCAGGATACATTATTCTTGTTATCGCAACCATCTTCAGCTGCTCTTTTAGTGGAAATGCGGGATGATTTTCCATCGGTGTTCCCTCATAGGGATTGAATCCCATTATTGGAATCTCCTGCAAGGTTTCAAAATTAGAAAGATATCTCAAGTGCTTTATTCTATCCTCCTTGCTTTCACCAAGACCTAAAAGCAAACCTGATGACAATCCTACACCTGCATCGCTTACCCTTTTACAGGTAAGTATTCTTTGGTCAAGTGAGTCCCCAGGTTTTCTCTGATAGAATATTTCTTCATTTATTGTTTCAAGGTTACAGCAGATTGTATCTGCACCAAGGTCTGCCAACTCTTGCACAGACTTTTCAGTCAAGTCCCCTCCAACATTTACAAGGATTTCCAAATCAGATTGTCCTTTGACGATTCTGCAGGCATTCACGGCCTGCTTTCCTTTGTATCCATATCCGCCAGAACAGCTTACCCGTGGAATATGGGCTTCCTGGATGGATTTTACTGCAGTCAGTATTTCATCGTTGGATTTGTAGAATGCATTATAGTATCCCTTTTCAGAGGTTTCTTCTGCAAATCCGCAATATTCACATCTGGGCTGGATTTGGCATTTGTTTGTAAGGTGCACTGTAGATGTTAATTTGATTACTTTTGATTGATTGTCTCTTATATCACAAGCTATCTTGAACAATTTTTCCAAATCCTCATCATTGTCGATATTTAACAATTCTAAAAATTCCTCATCACTTAATTCTTGTCCTTGTTTTGCTTTATCTAAAATTTCATCAATCAATTTAACACCAACTTATCTATAATTCTCTAATAACTTAACTTATTTTTTAATGGCTATTTTTACATAACAATTAAAAAATAAGTTAATAAAATGTTGGAATTAATCCAACATTAACTTATTCTTCTTTACCTAAATAATCTAGCATAGTAGGTACGAGTTCTGATAGGGATCCGAAGTTCATTGAGTCTGCAGTACCTAATAATGCAGCAGGGTTAAGGGCATCATCTATTTTGTCGATACCTTCGTCTTGCATTAATTTGGTTACATTGGACAATGATTCGAATGCCATACTTTGTGCAAATCCTGCAGGAGCACCTAAGATTTGAGTTACTGTGTCTCTGTATGCTAAGATACCTGCGTAGGTAATTGCAGTTACTGCGGAACACATGTCACATACTGGTCCAACCATGTTTGCTGGTAATGTG
>NZ_JBGVFE010000060.1:0-4802 GCF_045120835.1 Methanobrevibacter sp. | reverse complement strand
TTGTTGGTAGTCTTCCTGATTTTGCGTTTAATTTGACTGAGTTTGTGGATGGTTTGAATTTGTCTGGTGTTATTGAGGGCATTGTTGGAGGTCTTCCTGATTTTGCGTTTAATTTGACCGAGTTTAAGAATAGTTTTAATCTTTCCAGCATTATTGAAGGTTTAGTTGGTTACGTTCCTAATTTTGCATTTAATTTAACTGAATTTGCGCAGAATTTAATTAATGGTGGTTTCAAATTCAATTTGACTGAGTTTGTTGATGGTTTAGTTGTCATCGATTTCATTAAGAATATAACTGATACTATTTCCAACTTTAATTTCACTGACTTTGTTGATGGCTTTATAACTAACATAACTGATCTAATCGAAAAATATGTCAGTTTTGATATTTTCAGTATCCTGAAGGGTGTAGGTAAGATCTATCCTATTGTTGAAAACAGTATCTCAAACATTAAAGAAGGTTTCACAAAAATTGTTAATGCTTTCCATATTAAACTTCCGGAAATTAAAGTAAACAATATTAGTGAAGCATTTAAAATTAATGTTTCAAGCATTAAACATGCTTTGGAAACTATTTTAAATGGATTGGGCGTTAATATTTCAGAGATTATTAATAAATTAACTCCGGATAGTGAAATAATTACATTCAAATCCCCAACTGAAATTGCAGCTTCTTCAGTGGTCACTACCTATGGAACAAGTAAAAACATTGTAGTAACCCTGAAAGATAAGGCAGGCAATTCAATTGCCGGCAAAGAGGTCAATGTTAAATTAAATGGAAAGAATTACAGGGGAACAACTGACGGTAATGGAAAAGTTTCCATAGCAATTCCTAAAGACTTGATTCCTAAAACATACATAACCTCAATTTTATTTGCAGGTGACGATAAATACACCGAATCAACAGGTTCTGTAAATATTGTGGTTTCCAAATTGACTCCAAAACTAACTGCTAAAAAGAAAGCTTTCAAAAAATCTTCCAAAGCCAAAAAATACAAAATAACTTTGAAAAATGAAAAGAATAAGGCTATGAAGAAGAAAATAGTTACCTTAAAAGTTAATGGCAAAACTTACCAAGCTAAAACTAACAAAAAAGGTAAGGCAACATTTAAGCTTAACAAATTAACTACTAAAGGAACTTTCAAAGCAGTTATAAAATACGATGGGGACAATTACTACAAAACAGTAACCAAAACCGTAAAACTCAAAATTAAGTAGATGCTTTTGCATCTACTCAAATATTTTTTTTTTAAAACATCTATCTGAAGTTATTTAATTATTTAATATTTTCTCCAATGATTTTTTTAATGCAGTGTAGCTACAATTAAATTGATGAAATTACTATTTTCATTGTTTAAATTCATTGTCAATTTCAGTATTTGCAAGCAACTTTTTCCACCCAATATTGTTTTCCTGCTTTCGATTAAATTTAAATAGGAATTGGTGTATATAGTTATTTAAAGGTGATTTTATGGCAGTGGAAGGTGCACAAAGAATTGACGAATTCATGAATGAAGCAAAAGTATTTTTTTTAGCAAGCGTTGATGAAAATAAACCGAAAAACAGACCTTTAGGATTCCATTTGTTAAAAGATGGAAAAATCTATTTTGGTGTGGGCAATCAAAAGGAAGTCTACAAACAAATGTGTGAAAATCCTTATGTTGAGATAGTGGCATTGGTTGAAACCGATTTTCTAAGATACTATGGAAAAGCAGTATTCGAAGAAACTTATGATTTTGCTGACAGCATTGTCAAAGGCAATGAATTTTTAGAAAGTATCTACAACGATGAAACCGGTTTTAAGTTAGCAATTTTCCATCTGGAAGATGCCACAGCAGAAATTAGAAATATAACTGGCGAAATTATGGAATCTTATACTTTCTAATTATTATTCCATTTTGATTTTATTTTTTTCAAAATAACATATCACAATATCATGATATGACAACATTTAAATACATAATCATATCATAATATGTAAACATATAATATATGTGATAACAATGAAAAATGATAATCTTGAAAACCAAAATGATGATGTCTGTGATGTATTTGACTCTCATGATGAAGCGGTCGCCCGTGTAAAAGAGCGAATGCCTTCTGAAGATCAATATTCAGAATTGTCAGAATTTTTTAAAATATTTGGAAATCCGACAAGATTAAAAATTATTTCACTGCTTTGTGTTGAAGATTTGTGTGTATGCGATATCTGTGAAGCACTGGACTTAAATCAAACAACTGTTTCAAACCAACTCAGGATATTGCGTGCAAATAATATTGTCAAATACCAAAAGGAAGGAAAGATGGCAAGATATTCTCTCACAGACCTTCACATTGAAATGATTTACAAAGTGGGTTTAGAGCATATATTAGAATAATTTTTAATTGGTGATATAATGGATAAAAATAGATGTTATGATCCTGATTGTGGGGATGAAGAATGTCACAATCCTGAACATTATAATTACATCTGTTTTGACCCGGAATGTGAAGATATTCACTGTGAAGATTCTAAACATTATGATAAACAGTTACTTAGAGATTTTCAAAAAAATGCTGATTTAAGTGTATATGACCATAGTGAAGAAATTGATTATGATGAAGATGTTGATATAAGTCTTTGTGGTTGTCCTGATTGTGCCGATGATGACCATGAGCATCACGATCATGAGCATCATGAGCATGGGGAAGATGTTTGTACTGATGATGATTGTGGTTGTCATGACCATGAGCATGACCATGAGCATGAGGAGGATGTTTGTACTGATGATGATTGTGGTTGTCATGACCATGACCATGATGAGGATGTTGAATTTAGTCTTTGCGGGTGTCCGGATTGTGCAGATGACGATGGCCATGAAGAGGGCTCTGGTGAGGAGGAATTATTGGCTGAAGGAAAGCCTTTAATTGCAAACAGGCCTATTCAAATCATTCTTGCGAGTGGTATATTATTTGTTTTGGG
Organism: Methanobrevibacter sp.; assembly: GCF_045120835.1. Classification (GTDB taxonomy): domain Archaea; phylum Methanobacteriota; class Methanobacteria; order Methanobacteriales; family Methanobacteriaceae; genus Methanocatella. The sequence continues at coordinate 1,841 of NZ_JBGVFE010000060.1, read as the reverse complement.
CCATATTTTTGAATGGTTGTCATTTAGCCCTACACTTGTAACCGTTACTTATATGGCAGGCGCCATTATTGCAGGTTATGAAATAGCTATTTTGGCTTACAAATCATTAGTCAACAGACACACCATTGGCCCTGCAATGTTAATGTGTATTGCATGTGTTGCATCATTTATTATAGGGCATCCTGAAGAAGGTGCAGCAGTAACCTTCCTTTACTATATTGCAGAATTTTTAGAAGACTATGCCGAACACAGGGCAAAACGTTCAATCAAATCACTGGTTGAAATTGCCCCTGACACTGCAAGAGTAAAAGTTGGGGATAAAGAGGAGATAAGGAATGTTGATGATGTCAGTATAGGAGACATTGTTATTGTAAAACCGGGAGATAAGGTGCCGTTGGACGGACAGGTTATTTCCGGTTCCTCTTCCATTAATCAGGCTTCCATTACTGGTGAAAGTGTTCCAGTCCTAAAAGAGGTAGGTGATGACGTATTTTCAGGTACTGTTAATGAGGACGGTTATCTTGAAATTAAAGTTACCACAGAGGCTAAAGATTCAGTCATATCAAAAATCGTGACACTTGTTAAGAGGTCTCAGCTCAACAGGTCTGAAACCGAAACTCTGGTTGAAAAGGTAGCCAAATATTATACTCCGATTATGATGATTGCCGCAATTTGTGTTGCTTTTGTTCCGCCTTTATTGTTCGGTCAGGATTTGACTGATTGGGTTTATAAGGCTCTTTCACTTTTAGTAATCTCCTGTCCATGTGCATTTTTAATTTCAACACCGGTAGGTATGGTTTCTGCCATCACTTCCGCTACAAGAAATGGGGTTATTATCAAGGGAAGTACCTATGTTGAAGAGATGCGTAATGTTAAGGCAGTAATCTTTGATAAGACAGGTACATTAACAGAAGGAAAACTTAAGTTAAGTGATGTTGAAGTATTGGCTGAAGGCTACACAGAAGAGGATATTGTTAAAATTGCTGGATCTTTGGAATTTCAGTCCTCTCACCCGATTGCTCAGGCAATTGTTAGTTATGCAGATGAATGCAATATCATTTTTGACTCCATTGATGAATTTAAGAATGTTCCGGGTAAAGGAATTGTTGCGACCATTAATGGAGAGCAGTTCTATGCTGCAAATGAATCCCTGATTGAGGGCAGTTCCTTTGATCTTTCAAGAGAGGAAATCAACAGGTATTCCGGTGAGGGCAAAACTTTAATATTTGTTGGAAATTCCCAGAAAGTCTTGGGCATTATAACTGTTGCGGATAAGATTAGGGATAATGCTTCTGAAGTTATCGCCGACTTAAAAGAGCAAGGCGTGCAAACTGTAATGCTTACCGGAGACAATAAGCTTGCAGCAAAAAGCGTAGCATCAGAAATTGGAATTGACTATGTCTATTCAAATCTGATGCCGGAAGATAAATTGAACATTCTGGATACCATCAGAAATAAATTTGGTGATGTTGCTATGGTCGGTGACGGCATTAACGATGCACCGGCACTGGCACGTGCAAATATAGGTATTGCAATGGGTGCGGCAGGTTCAGACGTTGCCATTGAAACTGCGGATGTTGCCTTGATGCAGGATGATATTTCAAAACTCCCATATCTATTTGCCCTAAGCCGTAAGACAATGAGAATCATTAAGGAAAACATTACTGTTGCGATTGCAATAAAATTGTTATGTGTAATTCTTGCCATTTTGGGAATTATTACATTGATGATGTCCGTTGGTTTTGGTGATTTGGGACTGACCCTTTTGGTTATCTTGAATTCATTTAGAATTGGAATGGTGAAAGACCCACTATTCTGATTTCTTTTTTTTATTTTAATTT
>NZ_JBGVFE010000059.1:0-38433 GCF_045120835.1 Methanobrevibacter sp. | reverse complement strand
AGTTCGTTCATTTCCCTTCCGAGGATTCCTTCAATATATTCAATTTCAGAGTCAGCTAAAGTCATGTCAAACACCCTAATTTTTAATTGATATAATTACTTTTTCTCCTTCAATGTCCCATTCTTTGGTATAATCTTTAGAATCTTTACTGCATTCTTCAGTATCGGTTATAATTAAGCTATTGGCTCTTACTTCGTGAGAAATGACTTCTGATTGTGGCACTATCAAGTCCTTAAACTCGGCTGATGTTTCAACATCGACATTGATGTTTGCTTCCACATCAAGGTCCAGGTCCTTTCTCATGTCCTGGATTCTTCTTATTAGCTCACGTGCCATAGCTTCCTGCCTGATTTCCAATGTGATATTCGTATTGACAAACACATTTCCGCCATCGAATTCTGATGATACAAAGTCATCTGGAAGTTCTGAATCAAACAATACTTCTTCGGCATTCAATTCGATTCCTTCAATGGTAACTGTACCATTTGCTTCCAAATCGGCTTTAATTTGATTGCCGTCGGCAGTCTTTAATCCTTTTACAACTTTACCCATGTCCCCCTTAAGTTTTGGACCGAGTATTTTAAGGTTAGGTTTTGCATTATATGAGAGTTTTTCAAATTCACTGGCACATAAAACCTCTTTAGTATTGGATTGATCTTTAATAATGTCAGTCAACTCTTCAATAGCTTTCAAAACATCTTCCTCTTCAGATACAACAGTGATATCGGATACCGGCCATCTCAATTTATACTGTGCCATGTCCCTTGCTCTGATTGATGCTTCAATTACTTCACGGGCCACATCCATTTTGGCTTCAAGCTCGCTGTCTATTGCATCCTCATCATATTCCCAATCAAGCATATGAATGCTTTCTGGAGCTTCAGGATTTACTCCTTTGACAAGGTTTTCATAGATTTCTTCTGATACGTGAGGAGCTATTGGACATAAAGCTTGGATTAATTTAATAAATGCTGTGTATAGACTGTAGTAAGCGCCCAATTTATCCGGATCATCGCTTTCAACCCATGTTCTTCCACGAATGAGCCTTACATACCAGCGGCTCAAGTCCTCAAGGATGAAATTATTTATCTTTCTGGTTGCCTTATGGAAGAATAAGTTATCCAAATCCTCTGCAACTTCTTTTATTAGGCTATTGGCTTTTGATATGATCCATCTGTCTTCTGAACGTAAAATCATATCATCTTCAGTCAGTCCAATCGGATTGAAGTTGTCAAGTGACATGTAGGTTGTTGAAAATACATAAACATTCCATAGGATGTTGAACATCTTGTTGATGTTTAAAAGCTCTTCCCATACGAATTTCAAGTCATCCCATGGCTTTGAAGCCCACAACAGGTAGAATCTTAAAACGTCCGCTCCGTATTTTTCGATGACCTCTTCCGGAGCCACAACATTGCCTAATGATTTTGACATCTTGTTTCCATGTTCATCCAAAACGAATCCGTGCATCAATACCTTTTGATATGGACTTTGACCCATGGCAATGACTCCTGTACCCAATTGTGAGTAGAACCATCCTCTGGTTTGGTCGTGCCCTTCGGTAATGAAGTCATACGGGAACCAGTCGGCGAATTTTTCCTTTTCTTCAGGATAGTAAAGTGATGCCCAACCGGCAACCCCTGAATCAATCCATACGTCCAAGACATCAGGAATTCTTCTGATGGTCTGGCCACATTTGTCACATTTTACTTCAACTTCATCGACATATGGCCTGTGGATAAGTTCTGAATCTGAAACATCAATATCTTTTAAGGATTCTTTCTTCAATTCATCTAAAGAACCGATAACCTTAAGTTCTCCACAGTCCGGACATTCCCAAATAGGTATTGGAATGCCCCAGTATCTTTGCCTTGAAATTGTCCAGTCACGGGCATTGTCCACCCAATCATGGAACCTTCCTTCACCGGCCCATTTAGGTATCCATTCAACCTTATCGATTTCATCCAGCATTTTCTGCTTGATTTCTGTTACCTTCAAGAACCATTGCTTGGTTGCACGATAAATGATAGGTGTTTTGCATCTCCAGCATACACCATATCTGTGCTCAATGGTTTCTGATCTGTACATCAGACCTTTGTCTTCCAAATCCCTAATGATTTGAGCGTTTTCATCTTTTGTAAATTTATCAGCGTATTTTCCTGCTTCCTGTGTGAAGCATCCGTCCTCTCCAACAGGACAGAATATTGGAATGTCATTGGCTTTACCCACTTCAAAATCGTCAGGACCGTGTCCCGGTGCGGTATGTACCAGTCCTGTACCTTCACCAAGCTCTACATGGTCTCCAGGCAAAACTTTGTGGACGGATTCAATCTCATCAAATTCACCATGTTTTGGAACTTCATCCATTAAGATGTAGTCATAGCCCATTCCAATGAGGTCTTCGCCTTTTACCGTTTTGATGATTTCATACATTACTTCTTTTTCTTCAATGACTTTATCTTCTTCGTCTTCACTTTCTGCAGGTATTTTTGTTCTGTGAATCTTAATCTGCTTGCCTAAAACGTCTTCCATCAGGTTTTCAGATAAGATATAAGTCTCGCCGTCCTTTAACACATAAACATAATCGAATTCGGGATTGACACAAATGGCCATGTTGGCCGGAAGTGTCCAAGGAGTAGTTGTCCAAACAAGGAAATAGGTATTGTCCTCACCCTTGACAGGGAACTTAATGTAAATGGATGGATCCTCTTTTTCTTCATATTCAATCTCTGCTGCAGCAAGTGCAGTTCCGCAATGAGGACACCAGCTAATTACCCTCTGGTCATTTAAAAGTAAGTCCTGTTCGTTTGCTCTTTTAAGCATCCACCATGAGGATTCCATATATTTTGGATCAAGTGTCATGTATGGGTCATCCCAATCCATCCAAACGCCCAGTTGATCGAATTCCTCTTCCATTGCAACCTTGTTCTCCAATGCAAATTCCCTGCATTTGTCAACAAACTTGTCAATTCCGATTTCCTCGATTTCCTGTTTGGATTGGATATTCATCAGATGCTCTACCTTATTTTCAATAGGCAATCCGTGCATGTCCCATCCTGCCTGCCTTCTTAAGCTGAATCCGTTCATGGATTTGTATCTGAGGTATGAATCTTTAATGATTTTATTCCATGCGGTTCCCAAGTGGATTTTTCCGCTGCAGTATGGTGGTCCATCTAAAAATGAATATCTAGGACCTTGTTCTCTAAGTTCATTTACTTTCTTGAAAGTTTCTTCCTGTTTCCAGAATTTTTGGACTTTCTTTTCTATTTTATCATGATCATATGATTTGTCTGCCTCTTGTATTGGCATTTTTTAACTCCTCGAATTGATAAATAAATATGTGTAAAAATAAAAATCTCAAAAGAGATTTAAAGCGATATTTAATGTTAAAACACATATGCAATATTAATTTATAATATATATGTTTTTGTTTAAGATAATAAATAAAGGTTATGGCAATTATTGAAAAACAATTAAAATAGTGCTGTTTTGAATTTGAATGATTAAAATCCATGATTTTAACTTTATATTGCAAGGATTCACCGAATTATTTAAGCATAGAGGTTAAATTATAAATTATAAGCTGCAAGAGCGAAAAATAAAAATTAAGGACGATATCGCTTTGATTGTGAGAAATTAGACTAAAAATGAAAAATTGTTATTGGCTAAAGGCATCACTAACTACATTAACGATAAAATACATACTATACATTATGAGTTTTCACAGAAAATACAATTCACTTTTCAAGGTAGTTGACAATTCAATAAAGCTTTACAAAATGCACAAAAAGAAAAAGCAGGAAGAAAAGAAGAAAAATGAGAATAATATATCTGATTGATTTCAACTGTCCCTATTCATACATCGGACTCAAGCGTCTCAAAAAGGCGGTTGAAAATCTCGGTTTGGATGTTGAATGGGAGATGAAATCCTTTGAACTAGAACCTCAGGCGGGAAAAAGGCCTGTCATGAGCACAACTGAGCGATATGTTGAGAAATATGGTCTGTCTCATGAGGATGCAGAAGCAAAAATTGCTGAAATTGAAAAGACCGCTTTTAACGACGGTTTGGAGATTAACTACCGTGACATGCTGCTTGTAAGCTCCAAGGATGCTTTAAGGCTTGCAAAATATGCGCAGAACATGCACCCCGAAATTGCATTGAAACTCGTGGAAGAGATATTTGAGGCAAATCTGGTGAGAAATGAAAACATTAAAAAGAATGACGTGCTAACTGGAATTGCCGTTTCCTGCGGGATAGATGAAAGCGATGCAAAAAAGATCATTGAAAACAACTACTACAATATAGAAGCCTATTTGGACCAGGAAGATGCGCTGTCCAATGGAATCACTGCCACACCATATTTTATTCTGGAATTGAATGAATCAAGACTGAACATTCCCGGAGTGTTTTCATCTGAAGAGTTTGAAACTGCACTTAAGGACTTTGAAAGCGGAGATATTGAAGATAAAACTTTTTTATAACTAAATATTGATTTTAACTTGTTAAAAACTTATATACTTTGAAATAAGAAACATTATTTCATGATTTTAAATAAGACAACCAATGAACAGGTCAACGTCAAAATTGTACTGGCAGATACGTTTTTCAAGCGCTTTAAGGGATTGATGTTTAAAAAAGATTTCAATGAATGTATGCTATTCTCTAACCTAAACGACTCGTCAATACATAGCCTATTCATGAGATTCACAATTGACGTGTATTTTATAGATGAAAACATGATTATTTATGATAATGTTACATTAAAACCCTGGAAATTCTATAAACCGAAAAAACATGCAAAATATATATTGGAAACCAAAAAAAATAAGTTAAAATTAGAAATAGGAGATAAATTAGATTTTCTCTAAAATATCATCCGGGGTTTCAAAAATCTTGATATCATCAATGCTTTCCAGCTTGCGGGTGTTTTCGATATCAATGTCTCTCATATAGATTGTAATGATTTTACCTTCGGAAATTGCATCATACGGACAGGTGTTTCTGCACAGACCACAGCCGATGCATTTTGTCAGGTCAATTTCTGAGTGGGGAATGATGGCTCCCTGCTCACATGAAAGAGCCGCAACGCAATCATCACAGTCCTGACATTTTGACAGTTCCATTTTTGATGGCAATACAGTATCGATTGGACCGGGATGAATGTCAACAGGCACCATATAAACCGGAACGGCACCCTTTCCAGCCTGTGCAACTGCATTTGTAACAAGAGTATCGGCTATGCCATAGACTATTTTTGAAACCGTGTTTGCTGTAGCTGGAGAAACGATTAATAGGTCGTATTTGCCCAAAGACAGACGACCAGTAATTGGATATGAAAATTTTTGGTTTGAATCAGTAGCCAGTTCACGATATTTTCCGCCAGTAATGTTGACCACGCTTTCATAAAGCCCATACATCTTGAGGACTTCTTCAGCGGCACCTGACAGAAATACTGTGACTTCATGGCTTTTTGACAGCTCAACAGCCAGCTTGACTGATTCTCTAAGTAAATGACCGGCTCCGGTAAATGCAAAGGCAATTCTCATTTTAATCTAATCTGTGATATTGGTAAGCTTCTCTGTCGGAGAAAGCATAATCAAGTACTGTGTATTGATTCATGAATTCTGCAACTTCATCTGCAATGTCTTCCTTATCGACCGCTACACGTTTGATGAATTCAGCAACTTCATCCATTTCTTTTTCTTTTAGACCTCTTCTGGTGATTTCCTGGGTACCTATTCTGATACCTGAAGGATCATCTGAGTTGTCACGGTTGTCTCCAGGAAGGAGGTTCTTGTTGAGAATTACATTATTGTCAGCAAGTTCTTTAGCAATGTCTGATGCGGAGCGGATGTTTCTTAAATCCACTGCAATCTGGTGAGATTCAGTAAATCCTTGGTCTTCACATAAAACATCAAATCCTCTCTCATACATAGCCTGACCTAAGGCCTGTGCATTCTTGATGATCTGTTTAGCATAGGCTTCCCCGAACTCAAGCATTTCAGCGGTTGCAATGCCCAAACCTAATAAATGGTGCAGGTGGTGATTACTTACGACACCAGGAAATACCGCTTCATCAATCAGTTCTTCATTTTCCTTGTGTGAGAGAATGATTCCTCCCTGTGGGCCAGGGAATGTCTTGTGGGTACTTCCCATCATTACGTCAGCTCCCTCTTTTAAAGGTTGCTGGAACTGTCCACCGGCAATCAATCCTAGTACGTGAGCTCCATCATACATCACTGTAGCTCCAACTTCATCAGCAGCTTCGCGAGCCTCTTTTACAGGATGCGGGAACAGGAATAGACTTCCACCGAATAAGATAATCTGTGGCTTTTCCTCTAAAATCTTCTTGTTCATCGCATCAATGTCAATGTTCATGATGTCCTTATCCAACGGATGGAATACGGTTTTAAGTCCACGGATACCTGCTGCACTAACATCGGCATGAGAAATGTGTCCTCCGGAAGGCACTTCAAGTGCCATTACCTTTTCACCAGGTTTTGCAAATCCAAAGAATGCTGCAAGGTTTGCTGTTACGCCTGATACTGGCTGAACGTTAGCGTAATCACAGTCGTATACTTCACATGAAAGCTTTTTGGTCTTGTCTTCAATCAGATCCACGTATTGGCATCCTTCATAAAACCTTTCAAATGCCTGACCTTCAGCGTATCTGTGTGCAAAATCGGTTGCAAGTGCTTCTGTTACCTCTACACTGGTAACGTTTTCAGAAGCGATTAGATTGATACTGTTTCTCATATATTCAGTATGTTCTTTTGCTATTTTTTCAAAGTTTAAAATTTCATCATGATAATTAGCCATTTACTACACCTAATATCCAATTATATATTTATGATTTAATTTTTGTTTATCATGTAATATAATGGTTTTGACAAAACATGGATATAGAGCAATTGAAAAATTTAATTACAAAATCAAAAAAAGACAATGGTAATGTCAGCTAACTGTATTTCAAATCGATTTTTAAAACAAAAATAACATAATAGAGCAAAACAAATGCCAAAAGCAAAAATACAACACCGAAAACAAATATGAACATTACACCCAAACCATCGACAATGAATCCTCCGATTGCAATCCCTATTGCTATTCCACCATTCAAAATGCTTAAAAATACACCGTTTGCAAGTTCAGGACTTTTTGGCAACAGTGATGTTTCAATATACTGAATCAGGTTATAGCCCATACCATCCAAGATGCCAAAGACCAGAATCAGAACCAATACGGGAACTAGAAAATCTGCTGCAAAATACAAAAGTGCAAATACACAAGCACAGACCAGCTGAAAGACAATTAATGTAGCTTTATCCCTTTTGACAATCAGTTTTCCGCCCAACCATGTTCCACCTATTGAAAAAATACCATAAATGAAGAGGAATATGCTTAATCTGTAAGTGTAGATGTGGCTTACGGTCTGCAGAAAGTATGGCAGGTAATTGTATACAATGCTTGCACCAATAGGCATCATAACTATTCCAATCGAGGATATTATGAATTCCCTTGATTTAAGGCTGGACAGCGGCAGTTCATAGCCTTTTGACTGGCCGGAAATCTGTGGAAAGAACATTAAAATTAAAATCAGACATACGAAATTGATCAGGAAAATCCATGACATTGCCGCCCGATAGCCGAATACTGTTCCAAGGCCTGTTGTTATCGGCAGCCCCACGATGCTTCCGACTGAAATTCCAAGCAGAATTCTTGTTATGTAGTCCTGCTTTTCGCCTTCAGGAGCAATCTGCTCACATACTGTCAGCGCAAGTGATATGAATGCCGGATAGAATAGGGCGGATAGAATTCTGAAAAATGATGCTACGGCAATGCTTTTTGTGAATACAATCACTATGTTTGATATTGCAAATACGCCTAAGATGAAAACAAATGTTTTCCTGCGCTCGTATTTTGAAAATATTACAGGGACAAATAACCCCGCAACTGCAATGGTAAAAGTAAATGAGCTCACATATAATCCTGAAACGGCAATTGAAGTGTTGAAGTATTGAGAAATCTGGCTAATCATTCCTATTATGCTTAATGGAGTATTTATTGCAAGCGATGAAATCATCAATATGTATAACAGGAGCTTTGGATTTTTCATATTATCATTAATAACAGGCGTTATCAATATCTTTGAAAAAAAATCTATAAAAATATTTGGAAATTGCAAAAAAAAGAAAAAAAAGAAATAGAGAAATTAATCTCTAAATCTATTTACCTAAGTCTTCAAGAGCAGCACTGATTTGTGCCATAATTTGCTCGGTTTTGAAGTGTTGTTGGTTCATAGCACCAGATGGACAAGCACCTACACAGGTTCCACATCCTTTACATAATGCGGAGTTGATTTGTGCAAATTCTTTTCCACCTACACCAGTTGCGATTGAAATAGCGTCGAATGGACATAATTCAACACATACTTGGCAAGCACCACAAATTGTTTCATCGTTGGATGCAATAATAGGTTCGATTTCTACTTCTCCTTTAGCCATTGGGATTGCTGCTCTGGAAGCTGCAGCTGAACCTTGTGCTACGGAGTCAGGAATATCTTTAGGACCTTGTGCTACACCAGCAATGTAAACACCGTCAGTTAAGGTGTCAACAGGTCTGAGTTTTGGGTGTGCTTCCATGTAGAATCCGTCTGCAGATCTGGAAAGACCTAAGGTTTGTCTGAGCTCGTCGGATCCTGCGGAGTGTTCAAGACCTACACTTAATACTACTAAGTCGTAAGTGTATTCAGTTACTTTACCGAGTAAAGTGTCTTCTGCTCTGATAGTTAAGGTTAAATCATCGTTTTCGAAGATTTGTGCAGGTTTACCTCTGATAAATTCAATACCGTATTTTTCTTGAGATGTTTTGTAGAACTCTTCGTATCCTTTACCGAATGAACGGATATCCATGTAGTAACAGGTTACTTCGGTGTCAGGTTCGTGGTCAATACATAATTGAGCGTTTTTCATGGAGTACATACAACATACTCTGGAACAGTATGGTTTACCGATTTGTTCATCTCTTGAACCTACACAGTGGATGAATGCTACACGTTTAGGTTCGATACCGTCGGAAGGTTTGATTACGTGTCCACCTGTAGGACCTGATGCGTTAAACATCCTTTCAATTTCCATAGCGGTAATTACGTTTGAGAAACGACCGTATCCATATTGGTAAATACCTGATGGGTCGAATGGGTCGTAACCGATTGCAGCTACAATAGTACCAACTTCTAATTCAATTTCTTCAGCTTCTTGATTGTGGTTGATAGCGTCCGGTCCACATGCTTGTACACATAAGTTACATTCGATACAGTAGTCTTTATCGATAGTTGCACATAATGGTACAGCTTGAGGGAATGGGATGAATGCAGCTTTTACCATACCTACTCCTTCGTCGTAGTAGTTAGGTATTTCGATAGGACAAGCTTCTTGACAGGATCCACATCCGGTACATAAAGCTTCATCGACATATCTTGGTTTTTTCTCTACTTTTACTTTGAAGTTTCCAATGTATCCGTCTACTTCGGTAACTTCTGCGTAGGAAATCAATTCGATGTTTTCGTGTTTGAAAGCGTCTACCATCTTAGGTGCTAAAATACACATTGAACAGTCGAGAGTTGGGAATGTTTTATCTAATTGTCCCATACGTCCACCGATGGTTGGGTTTCTTTCTACCATGTAGGTTTTGAAGCCCATGTCACCTAAGTCTAATGCGGTTTGGATACCTGCTACTCCACCACCGATAACAAGAGCTTTGTTATCTACTGCTACTTTGGTAGCTTCTAATGGTTCGAGTAATCTAGCTTTAGCAACAGCCATACGTGTTAAATCTTTAGCTTTTGAAGTTGCTTCTTCAGGTAAATCCATGTGTACCCAGGAGTCTTGTTCCCTTAAGTTAGCAAACTCAAATAAGAATTTGTTTAATCCAGCTTCTTCTACACATCTACGGAATGTAGGTTCGTGAAGACGAGGAGAACATGCTGCTACAACAATTCTGTTTAAGTTTTTCTCTTTGATGTCTTCTTGAATCATTGCTTGACCTGGGTCGGAACACATATATTTGTAGTCAGTAGCATAGACAACGTTAGGTAATGTCTTTGCATACTCTGCGACTTCAGGACAGTCAACGACTCCACCAATGTTTACACCACAGTGACAGACGTAAACACCTATCCTTAATTCTTCATTATTATCTCTTTCTGCCATATTAATTCACCTTGTACAAGTCGTGAAAAATATCTAATATACATAAAAAATTGCAATTTAAAAAATAGTTGTAAAAATTTTTACATAGTATTAGATATACTAATGTAGTAAATACACATATATAAAGCTGTCTATAAAAATCTTGGAGTAAAGCTTATATATGAGAAACAAAAATCTCTTTATAAATAGCTTTAAATTTCAAACAAACGTTTAATTTAAACTATCAGACAAAATAAAGACAAACGTCAATTTTTTGAATAAATGAAAAATTTAGGTTAAGATAAATTATTAATTTTTTCCTAAATTATCATAATGATTATCGGAAGTGTAATCAAAGAGATTACAGTGTTGATCAATATGCAGTCCGAAGTCAGTTCATAGTCGAGTTTATATGTTATCGCAAGCAAGAGAGACATCATGCCTGAAGGCATTGCGGCCTCAACAATGGAAATCTTGTACTGAAGGTCAACTAAACCGATTTGAGAAGCGATTATGAATGCTACCAATGGGAAAAACGCCAGTTTCATAATCGAAGTGAAAACTATCATGGATTTGCTTCTTTTGATTGCTGAAAAGTCAATCGACAATCCCAATGCAATCATGATTATGGGAATTGCGCCCTGACCCAAATAGTTAACCGTATTGTCGATTACCGGCCCTATTGGAATGTTCAATATATTAAATATCAGCCCTAAAACCACCGCCCATAGCGGTGGGAATAACGCTATCTTTTTAACGGCAGTCCTTGCGGTTCCGCCGAATTTCATGATTAAAACAAATGACAATATCAAAAATATACAGGATGTGGCAATGTCACAGAAGATAGCCCTTAAAAAACCTTCCTGGCCAAAAATACCTAATGTAACGGGATATCCCATAAAACCTGTATTGGCAATCATTACAGTCACCAATACGCTCCATAGGGTGACGTCGTCCAAATTCAATTGCCTTAAGATGAAATACGAAATGATTCCCGTTGCAAGTGAAGAGCCCAAAATGACGAAAGGCAATACTCCCAGTTTGGAAAGCAAAGACAGGTCAGCTGAAAAGAGGGCATGAAATATCATGCAAGGCAGCAGAATATACATTACTATCTTGTTGAATGGATCGATATCCTTTTCGCTTAGAAAATCGATTCTTTTAAGGAAATATCCAAGACCAATCATTATGATGATTGACAAAATAGTAACTTCAATCTGATTCATGTAATAAGATTAGTTAAAAAAAGTATAAAAAAGTTAAGAAAAAAAGAAAAGTTAAAATTAGCTAACGATACCTTCGCTAGTAATTTTAAATACACATTCGCCTTCAGGCAAATGAGGTGAATCCACAAGACGTGCGATTCTCTTTCCGGCCAGCCCTTTTTTAAGCCAGATTCTGTAAGTGGATGCGTGACCTAAAACGTGTCCACCGATAGCTTTGGTAGGACTTCCGAAGAAGGAATCAGGTTTGGCCTGAACTTGGTTGGTTAAAAATACTGCAACATTGTAAGTGTTTGCGATTTGCTGAAGAGAATGTAAATGTTGGTTTAGCTTTTGCTGTCTTACAGCCAGAGACTCCCTTCCAACATATTCCGCTCTGAAGTGAGCCATCAATGAATCAACAATGACCAATCTGACATTGGCTCCACTTTGAATGAGTTCATTTATTTTATCAACCATTAATATTTGATGAGCGGAGTTGAATGCACGTGCAACATGAATTCTGCTTAATACCTCTTCAGTATCCAATTCGAATCCTTCTGCAATTTGCCTTACCCTTTCCGGACGGAAAGTGTTTTCGGTATCTACAAATACACATTCGCCATCAAGTCCTCCAAGTTCTTCCGGCAATTGAACTGTAACAGCAAGTTCATGGGAAATTTGACTTTTACCTGATCCGAACTCACCAAACACTTCGGTGATGGATTGGGTTTCAATTCCTCCGCCGATTAAATCGTTGAATTCCTGACTTCCGACAGTAATGTGTCCTACATCTTTTCTTCTTTCATCAACTTCCAATGCTGTTTCAAAAGTAATGTTTTCGGCTCTACGAGCGGCTTCAATAACTTTTTCTGCAACACCTTCACCAATTTCGGCTTTAACTGATAATTCCTTAGGAGTAGCAGTAGCTAATCTCATCATATCAGCAAAACCTGCATCTTTTAATTTTTCTGCTGTTTTTTCTCCAACACCTGGTAAATCATTCAAATCGACCATAATAATCATTCCTTTAATCTATTTTTTTAAAAGTATTTTTTCAAAAGCTTTTTAGGATTTAACCTATTTGTTTCATTGTATTCATCAAAGTTAACGTTAGCAATTATTTCAATAGTAAGACCAACTAAATCTTCTAATTTGTCTTCAATTCCATATCCATCATCCATAAGAGAGATAATTTTCTCTTTTTCCATTCCTATAAGCTCTTCAGCTAAATTATCAAAGAAAGTGGCTTGAATATCACCGGTTTCATCTTCGATTGTTGTAGGAATCATGAGAGTGTACCTTGGTTCATCAAATGTATGACCGCAATTGTCACAGATGTATTCATCCTCACTCTCTTCAACGCTTGCACTGCAGTTAGGACATTTTACAAGAATATTTCTTGTAGTATTGACCTCTTTGATTTGAGCTGTGATGTGAACATTGGTATCATCTTCCAATAGGGATTCGATGGTTTTTGGAGCAAATATCATTTCCATCAATTCATCCAATGAAGGCAATTTTTCTAATTCAGTTTCATTTGGCTCTAAAAGTGCAGTAGCACCAGAAACATTAGCTTCTACACGATTTGTCCTGTCATTATATCTGAAACGAGGGTTCTGTACTTTAATTGCCTGACCCAATTCGAATTCTTTTTTGGCATCGTCATTCCATAAAACAACAATGACAGAACCGGTACTGTCAGCAATTTCTATATTTCTAACAAGCCCTTCACCATCATCCCTTTCAAATGTTCGTGGCTCAAATGTTTCAATTACCCTACCGATGATGATTTTGTCCTCTTCATCTTCTTCAACCTCATCAATAGTAATGTAATCATAGAGAGCTTTTTCCAGGGTAGCGAGTTCAGGTATAAACATTGAAGATGTTTCCTCTTCAGTTAATCTGATAATTCTTGATCCTCCACCAATGTTTAAATCGACATTGTACATTCCAAGTCTGGTTCTTGCGTTTTCAATTCTATATGCTTCACCGACTTCATAATCCCCTTTGGCTTTTTCATTCCATAATGATAATCTTACCTTACCGGATTCATCGGCAAACATTGCAGAGCGGACATAACCTGTCTCATCATTGTCTCTGTCAAATTCCCTTATGTCATCTAGAGATAAGATTCTTCCAACGATATCGATTTCAATACCGTCTTCATCCATAAGCTCAACCTCACCGATAGGAGTAGGGCGCAATTCATTTCTCAATTCATTCAATTCGTCATACTGTTCCATTGGCAGGTTTTGAGGATTGAGGGTAATCTGAGTATTGAAATTGGTATTCATTGAATACTGGCTTCTGGTGTATTCATCAAAGCGTACGTCTCCACCAATGATTTTAATAATGTCCCCTTTGTTAATAGGCAGTGATGTATCATCACCCCAAACGGTTACTCTAATGTCTCCAGTAGTGTCCCTTACATCAAAATTCCTTAATTTTCCTTCAGTATTATCTGTTTTTCTTGTGAATAACTTGATATCCTGAAGTCTGGAAACGATACCTATAATGGAAACGTCCCTTTTTTCGCTTACATCAGCTATTGGGGTGAACTCCTGAACGATTTCGGGAACGTCATAATCCCCCTTGATTATTCTACCGTCCCAATGGGTTAATGTAATTTCATCTTCGCCGTCCCTGTTCGGTCTTAGACGTGCCTGTGCCTGAAGTATCTTAACGGTATCGCCGTCTTCAAGGCCCAAATCATTAATTAATTCTGTATTTTTATTCCATAATGTGTAAGAGATTTGTCCTGAATCATCCTGTAATTCAAGAGATGCAACTTTTCCTTCTTTTCCATTTTTCTCATAGCTTCTTATAGTTGGAATTCTAATGATTCTGGCAATGATGTTGACTTTACTTTCTCCCTGAATATCTGCAATCTTTGTAATTTCCTCTTCATAGGCAGGGAATTTACTTGGATCCTCTTCAATGTGAATCACACTTGACCTTGGCCTTAAATTGGCTTCGAGACCTGTGTATCCCTCTTTGATATCGACATTTTTAATTTGAACAATGTCCCCTTCGCTGACATTTTTCAGCAACTTAATATTTTGAGTCCAGAAAACAGCCCTTATAGTGCCTGTGTTGTCTTTCAGCTCGACATTGCAGACTTCACCGCTTTGACCTTTGCGTGTCTTGAATGATCTTGGATTTGAAATTGACACTACTCTACCTTCAACGGTCGCATCCCTACTGCCCGCTTCAAGCTTGTCAATTGTATCTACAGCGAATTCAGGTTTTTCGGAAACGACTTCAGGCTCTTCAGTGACAAGTTCACCAACAACCATGTCAGCCAAACTAACGTCGGTCATGAATGGATTTTCAATTTCCTGCTGTCTAAATTTTTCAATTCTTGCGAAGAATTCCTCTTCGGAAATCTGATCTTTTACCTTATCATATCTTTCCTGTAAATCTTCTGTCATTTCAGATGAAGATTCTTCCTCATTATTTTCAAAAATGGAAGTGTCGACTCCATTATGATTTTGAACTACCAATTGTGCAGCACTAAAATCATCTATAAAATCAACATCGTCATTGCTTGACTTCATTTTTTCGATTTCTTCTAGGAACTCTTCTTTTGAAAGTTTATCTTGAACTTTTTCGTATTCTTCTAAAATTTTTTCTTGCATACCAAACCCCTCATAGAAAAGTTAATTATAATTTTATATTGATAGTGTATATAAAGTTAGAGAGAGAGCATTTGAGAAGTAATCTCAATAACAATATTATTAAAAAATTTATTTAAATATTGCCAAAGTGTGCACATGTGACGAGGTGCAGAAATGCTAATATGCATTGGGATTTTTCTTCAATGCGGTTTTAATCATGATGGCCAGGTCCAATCCCATGTGCCAGTTTTCCACGTACTCAATATCATATTCTATACGTTTGTTGATTGAAGTGTCACCACGGCATCCATGAATTTGAGCCCATCCGGTCAAGCCCGGTTTTACTTGGTGTTTTACCATGTATTTTGGAATTGTTTCCTTAAACTGTTTTACAAAGTAAGGCCTTTCGGGTCTTGGGCCAACTACGCTCATGTCACCTTTCAGGACATTGAAAAATTGCGGCAATTCATCAATGCTGGTCTTTCTGATAAAATCTCCAACCCTGGTTTTTCTTGGATCATCCGGAGTGGTCCATTCTGATTTCTCTTCATTGGGATCCTGCACTTTCATACTGCGGAACTTGTACATCATGAAAGTCTTACCGTTGTAACCCATTCTTTCCTGTTTAAAGATGATAGGGCCAGGAGATGTCAACTTAATGGCAATAGCCGTTAGAATCATTATAGGTGATGTTATGACAATGGCTATTATTGATATCACATAATCGGACATGAATTTTAAAAACTTGTTAAAGTTATCATCAAGGGGAACGTAACGGATGTTTATGATTGGAATGTCTTCAATCATGTCAATTGACGGTTGTGCCGGGAAATATCTGATATAATCCGGAATGATTTCCGCCTTAATCCCCACTCTTTCACAGCTCTCCACTAGTTCATTGATTTTATAATAATACTTTAAAGGAATAGCCAAAACAACTCTGTCATACCTATTTTTTTCAAGAATGGAATCCAAATCCTTAAATGAGCCTATTACCCTAGTTCCTTCAATTTCCCTGCCGACATGTTCTGATCTTCCTATAAATCCGCTAACTACAAAACCCAGATATGGATTGCCGTGAATCCTGCGTGCAAAGGTGAATGCCAGATCATTATCCCCAACGATTAGGATATGCTTCAGATTCTTATTGTTTACTCTTAAATTCTTTAGGATGCTTCTGATAATGAATCTTTCAATTATTCCAAAGAATGTAGCTATTAGCGCAAGTAAAAACAGCATTATCCTTGAGTAATTTGGCTGATTGATAATGAAAAGAATGGCAACCAGTATGAGAAATGCAAGAATGTTCACTTTTATAATCTGAGTGGCTTCCGAGAAAATGTTTTTATAGGTTCTGCGCGGCTTATACAAACCGAATGCAAAGTATAAAATCAGATAAACCGGAATAACGGCAAGAACTAAAAACAGAAGGTAGCTGGTAAAGCCCAAATGACCTCCGATAGGTCCGAATAAAGTGGTTTTAAACCTTAACCAAATAGAACATATCAGTGATACCACAATGACCAAAACGTCGATTAGTACCAACAGTATATTTAATGCCCTTTGATTTTCCTTTATCATAATAACTACCTGAAAAACTATTTATTATATTTTTATAGTTAATATATTAATTAATTTTTCTTTTTAAAGATATTTAAAAATAGCTTTAAACAGCACAAAAGAGCAATTCCAAAATATACAATCAAATTAACGAGGAAAAATGATTCGTGAGCATTATGTTTTTTATAATAAATATACATTGCACGGTAAAATTCATATATCAACTTGGATTTCTGTTTTTTGCTGCTTGCACCCTTGAGGTGGGTAATTTTTGACCTTCCATAGTATATTATCTTCCAGCCTGCCTTTTTAATGCGATAGCAGAGGTCAATGTCCTCGCCGTACATGAAGAATGTCTCGTCTAGAAGACCCGCCTCATCAAGAGCGGACTTTCGCATGAACATGAATGCTCCGGTCAGACAGTCGATTTCATAGACTTCATCATCCGGCAAATTAGTTAAGTTATAGTTGTCGTCCTTGCTGTTTGTCGGAATATGGAACAATCTTATAAATGAGTTTTTGACGTTTGGAAAAGACCTTTTGCATGCCTTGTCAAGCTCTCCGTTTTCAAGCAGAACCCTGCAGCCGCATGCACCGACATCCGTGTTCTTTTCCATGTAACCGTAAATGTCTTCAAGGGTATTTTCCCATACGATTGTATCTGAGTTTAAAAGGAGCTGATATTTGCCTGTGGCCTGCCTTAAAGCCAGGTTGTTTCCTGCCGCAAACCCTCTGTTTTCAGCTGATGCAATGAATTTCACCTTGCTTCCAAAATAATCCTGAAGCCTGGCCAAACTGTCATCTCCTGAAGCATTGTCCACTACAAGAATCTCCAAAGAGAATGGATAGTCGTAATCCAGGATGGAATTGATGGTGTTTTTTGTCAGCTCAAATGTTCGATAATTTACGATTACAACAGAAAGGTCCATTAAACTCACCGGCTATCTTTTCAAATATTTAAAGGTATTAATTATTAATCTGTATTCAATTTTAAAATAGTTTTTTATATTGGCGGATTTGAATTTGACCTTTTCGATTTTGCTTCTTGTTGATAACCCTTCACGAATGCCTGAAAGATAAACGGGGCCGAATCCCTTCCTGACAAAAAACAGATACTTAATCAGAAATCCCAAAAACAAGAATATGAAATTTAAAATCTTCAATGGAATCGGCAGATTTTTATAGACCACCCAAACATTGTTTCGGGCCGCAAGACGAACCTTAAATTCGTTGTATCTGCTTCCGGATGTTGCACTTCCAATGTGATAGACAATTGCATCCGGACAGAGGAAATTTTTATAGCCGCTGATTCTTGACCTGATTGCAAGGTCGACATCTTCCATATATGCAAAAAAATTGTCGTCAAACATTCCGATTTCATTTAAAAGTGATTTCTTATACATTGCAGCCCCCGCACATGCTGAAAATATATCACAAACTTCACTGTATTCTCCGGTGCTGTGGTTTTCCCCTGTCTTTTTGGTCCATGCAAGGAGATTGTACTCATCGCCGACATCATCGATCAATTCCTTATCGTTGTACTGAAGCATTTTGGCCTGAACGGAAAAAATATTATCGTCCGATGACAATAAATCAACCAAAGCTTTGATTGAACCTTTCTTTACCTCAGTATCATTGTTTAGTGAAAATATATATTCATGCTGAGCTTCCCGAATCCCCTGATTGACGGCAGGTGCAAAACCCATATTTTCCGCATTTTCAATCATTTTAACAGGAAAATTGAATGAATTGCTTTTGATATATTCCCTGCTCCCGTCAGTTGATCCATTATCAACTATGATTACTTCACCAATCACTTCAGAATCATCGTTCAATGATTCAAAAAAAGTTTTCAGGAATCTTTCTCCGTTATAGTTTGGGGTTACCACAGAAACTTTCATATTAATCAGATAGAATTTTTAAGTTTTTTCCACATTTTATAATATAGTTTTGGATTTAATAAGAATAACCTTATCTTTGACTTGAATTTGAAATCTCCTTCGTATTTGGATAATTTTTCAAATAAGTTCAGCTCCCGCATTTTGGCCATTACCTCATCGAAATCATATCCGCTGTAAAAAAAGAAATTCATGTTTCCAAATATTGCCTTTGGGATTCTTGAGGTTATTATCAGGTTGGAAAATTCTTCCTTATCGTTTTTTGAGTAAAAATCGGCGATATTTTCAAAAATCCTGACTATATCGAATCGCCTGTATTCAGTTGTTCTGATGGCGGATTCGGGGTGCTGGACATAAAAGTATGTAACCTCATTGTTGATTGCTATTTCCTCACCGTAATTCAGGGCCTTGTGGGCAAATTCAGTGTCTTCACCGTAAACTATGCCCGGAGTGAACCTGATATTGTTGTCTTTGATTATATCCGACCTATACATCAGCTGAAAGAAGTTGAACGTGATTTGCATGTTCAGTTCCATTTTGATAAAGTCATCCGTTGAGATTAAATCCTGTGAGTAGGTGTCAAGACTTGTCAGCTTATCGCCTTCCTTTTTGGCATATAGTGTTAAGCTATAATCGGTTTTTCCATTATATAAGCTGGACAAATGCTTTTCGGATACATAATCATCGGCATCGACAAAGACCAGATAATCCCCCGCTGACTCATCAATACCGACATTTCTTGCAACGCTGACCCCCGCATTTTCCTGATGGACGATTTTGTGAGGGACATTTGAGTCCTTCAAAGCATTATTTATGATTTCCAAACTGCCATCGGTTGAGCCGTCATCTATGACTATTACTTCAAAGCCATCGAAATCCTGAGAAAGGATTGAATCCAAAGTTCTGCCTATATACTGTGAAGCATTATAAACTGGGACGATGACACTGACCTTAATATTATTCATTCCGCCTTCCCCCATCCAATAAGTAATTGACAATTCTTTCAGATGAATGACCGTCAATTTCATCAAACTGTGTCCTTACAAATTCGAATATTTTGCTTTTGTCAAATTGGCCATTTCCAATGACCTCAATAAGCTCATCTGAAGTATAGACTATTGGTCCCGGAACTGTCGATTTAAAATCATAGTAGAATCCACGCTCATTTGCCAGGTATTCCTCCAGATCATATGTGAAAAAGAGTGTGGGTTTGTCTAAAACGGAATATTCAATCATTATTGATGAATAATCTGTTATCAAAATGTCACTGATAAGCATCAGTTCCTGTTCGCTTTCGAAATCGCTGACATCGACATATTTACCTTCACTTACAATGTCGTCATTATAAAAGTTCTTGATTTTTGGATGGAGCCTTAAAGCCAAAACATACTCATCGCCCAAACGTTCATTGAACTTGTCCAAGTCAAGATAATCAAAAACATTGTTGAACTTTTCTTCATCCCTGAAAGTTGGAGCGTAAAGGATGATTTTTTTGTCTCGGGAAACATTATATTTTTGTGAAAATTCCGCTTTTAATTTATCCAAATCATGGTTTTCAAAGTAATAATCCATACGGGGAAGGCCCAATGCCTTGATTTTATCTTTAGGCATTTGAAACGCTTCGCTATAGTAATCGATGATGTTTTTGGAAGTGACAATTAAATAATCAGTATTGTCAGAGATTTTTCCTAGAATATCTCTGCTTTCAATATCAACGGATCCCCCAAATTTTTTAGAGGCCCCCGGAGCGTGCCACAGTTGGACAATGACATTTTCCGGTTTGAATTTCATGAAGGCAAGGGGAAAGAAGTTGTCATTGAGGAAAATGTATCGTGAACCCGCAAGCATTCTAAAGCTTTTGAAGGATAATCTGTCCTTGTAAAAAAAATGAAATTCAAAATCTCCTCTTTTTTCAAATTCCTTTTTAATATAATCCAGATTGCCTTTGAATGATTCTCCGGAATCTATAATAAAAGAAACTCTGTTCGGTTTTACATTAGCATGGCCAAATAGCTTGAACAGCAGGCCATACACTCTGTGTTTTAAATATGACATGATTATCTTATAAGAATGCTAACATTCCAGGAATTGATTCGGCAATTGCCTGAATACCTAAAATAAATATTGCTAATCCGCCGATGAAATTAATGTATCTGGCATATTTCATTGCGACCTTTGTACCAAAAGTACCTATTAAAAGCCAGAAAAGAACTGCACAAAAACTTAGACATGCCAAGCCTACAGGGTTGACAGACGCTGCAACACCCTGAGCCGCCAAAATTAGATTTTCAATGTTTCCAAAAACCAACAGTGGTAAAAAATGCATTAACTCAGGATCCATTCTATTCCCCCCTTATTGAAGTAATCATAGCCTGTGCACCTAGAATAAGAATGGCCGCTCCACCAATGAAATTAATGAAATCCACATAATTAATCAAAAGCTGTGTTCCAAAAGTTCCAATGGCCAGCCACATCCCAACACATATAAAACTTGCAATTCCTAATTTAACAGGGTTGACACCGGCTACAACTCCCTGAGAGGATAAAACTAAGTTTTCAATATTACCAAAAACAATCAATGCTACAAAAGGCAAATATTGCTCCAACATCCAAAATCACCATTCCCCTAAAACAAAATAAATCATGAATTTACTTTAACAATTAATATTAAAGAATAATGATATATAAAATTATCTTAAAATTTAGAAAACTTCAAATTTTTTTTATTGAAAAATAAAAATTTAATGTATAAAAAATATAAAATAAATTAAACAAATTCATAAAAAAATAGAAAAAAAAGAATATTGTTTAATCAAGAGGTATATTTCAAGTGTAAAAATCTACCTGTTCGCATACATTTTCTCATAATATTCCTGATATTGGCCGCTTTTTACCTTGTCGGTCCATTCCTGATTGTCAAGATACCACTGGATTGTCTCTTCAATGCCAACCTCGAAAGTATATTCAGGAGCCCAACCCAATTCATTTTGTATTTTACTTGAATCAATGGCATAGCGTCTGTCATGACCTAAACGGTCAGTTACAAACTCAATCAATGAATCATCCTTACCCAAAGTCTCAAGTATCAGTTTGACAATGTAGATATTTTCCTTTTCGTTGTTGCCTCCGATATTGTAGACTTCACCCAAGGCACCTTCATGCAGGACCAGATCAATGGCAGTGCAGTGGTCATGAACATGCAGCCAGTCCCTTATGTTTTTTCCGTCTCCATAGACAGGCAGTTTCTTATCCTCCAGTGCATTTGAAATCATTAGAGGAATCAGCTTTTCCGGAAACTGATAAGGGCCGTAATTATTTGAACAGCGTGTAATGTTTATCGGCAAATCAAAGGTTTCAAAGTATGCTCTTGTAATCAAATCTCCACCGGCCTTGGAAGCTGAATATGGGCTGTTTGGCTGTAATGGAGTGGTTTCGGTAAAATATCCGGTTTTGCCCAAGGTTCCATAAACCTCGTCTGTTGAAATCTGAATGTACTTGTCGACACCGTATTCCTTTGCCGCATTTAATAGCACCTGTGTTCCGAGGACATTGGATTTGATGAAGATTTCCGGATCGGTTATGCTTCTGTCAACATGACTTTCAGCTGCAAAGTTAATGACATAGTCTGATTCCTTAATCAGGTCATCAACCACATCCTTATCTCTAATATCTCCCTTAACAAAAGTGTAATTATCCTTATTTTCAATATCCTTAAGGTTTTCAAGGTTTCCACAGTAAGTTAGGGCATCCAAGTTAATAATATGATAATCAGAATATTTATTTACCATATATCTTACAAAATTACTTCCGATAAATCCTGCTCCACCTGTAACTAAAATATTTGTCATAATATCACTTAATATTTGATTTGAGACTCTTTAAAACTTTTAAATTCCTTATCCTTATCTGACAGAATTATCTCATCAATTCCATCCAGCGGCCAGTCTATTGCAATATCCTCATCATCCCACATTATGCCGCTTTCATCTTCACCATGATAGAATTCTGTACACTTATATAGAAATTCTGCCTCATCGGACAATACCAAAAATCCGTGGGCGAATTTTGGAGGAATATACAGTTGCTTTTTATTGTCTTCAGACAATATTTCCCCATGCCATTTGCCGTAAGTCGGTGAGTCACCCCTAAGGTCAACCCCAACATCAAAGACTTCCCCTTTAATTACCCGAACCAGTTTGCCCTGAGGATAATTAAGCTGCAGATGAAGGCCCCTTAATACTCCTTTTGTTGATTTTGACTGATTGTCCTGAACGAAAGTCAAATCGTGACCTGCCTCTTTAAATTCATTTTCCTGATAGGTCTCCATGAAGTATCCCCTATTGTCTTCAAAGACTGTAGGTTCGACTACGAACATGCCCTCGATTCCTGTATCTATGAATTTGAATTTGCCCATAAAATCACCTTTTTACCAAGTTAAATAAGTATTGTCCATAATCGGTTTTCTTAAGCTCTTCGGCTGTTTTCAACAACCTTTTTTCGTCAATGTATCCCTTAAAGTATGCAATCTCTTCAAGACATGCAATATAAAGGCTTTGCCTTTTCTGAACTGTTTCAATGAAGTTTGCCGCTTCAAGAAGTCCTTCATGGGTTCCTGTATCAAGCCATGCCATACCTCTTCCCAAAAGCTCTACCTTAAGCTTTCCACGATTCAGATACTCCTCGTTAACAGAAGTGATTTCAAGTTCTCCCCTGTCGGAAGGCTTTACGTTTTTGGCTATTTCTATAACATCATTGTCATAGAAATAGAGTCCCGGCACTATATAATTTGACTTTGGATTTTGCGGTTTTTCCTCTATTGACAATACGTTCCATTCATCATCAAATTCAACTACGCCAAAAGCTTCCGGGTTGTTTGTATAATAACCGAATATTACGGCACCTTCATCCAGGGAAGTTGCCCTTTCAAGGATTTCGGTAAACCTGTGACCGTGGAAGATGTTATCTCCTAAAATAAGTGCTACATTGTCATCCCCGATGAACTCCTCACCGATTATGAATGCTTCAGCAAGCCCGTTAGGATTTTCCTGAACGGCATATTCAAACTTAATGCCCAAAGATGACCCGTCACCAAGCAGGTCTTCATACATCGGCAAATCCCTAGGGGTTGAAATAATAAGTATTTCCTTAATTCCTGAAAGCATCAAAACTGATATCGGATAATAAATCATCGGTTTATCGTAAAGTGGCAGCAATTGCTTTGAAACCGCTTTGGTAATCGGATATAAACGGGTTCCGGAGCCACCTGCAAGTACAATTCCTTTCATAAAAATCACCTAATAATCTTAAAGTCTAAAAAATCATTTTCACTAGCCGCATCAGTGAATGTGTCAATTATATCCTTATCCACTTCACTGGCGTTAATCAATTCAATTTCGCATTCAATTTCACAAAGACAATCATATAATGCATCCAGATTTTTTCCATAGTAATCCGGAAAATCCAAGGCCTCCATCAAATAGTCATGGCCCTTTTCATTTATTAACTTGCCGTCAAGCTGCATTTTAAACCTCTTTGAATGTGTTATAATGGTCATCAGTGTAATAAACCTTATAATCACCTGTATTGTAGACTATTCTTTCTGCCCCACGACTGGTTCCGTTAGCGTTGATGTCGCATTCTATGTATTTGTCATCGCTGTCAGGAAGCACATGCTGTCTGTTGGTAAATGTGTCTCCACCTATGCTTTTTCCTGGAGCATATTTTTTGAGCGGTCCGCCATGCCATCCCAGACTATTGGCTTCTTTTTTTGTTATATAATTACTTGGAAGTTTGTGAAACTCTTTAATATAAGCGGAAACCTCGTCAACAGTACAGTACTGTCCGTCTTCAACTACTTTAACGTCGTCTGAATCATTGCCGCCAAAGTTGAGAAAATCAAAAAATCCCGCACTTACGGCAGAAATACTAAACAGGGCAACAATCAATGCAACAAGAAAAATCAATTTTTTGTTCATTTTATCAACTCAATATATTCTTTTATAGCATCCTTATAACTTCTAAGTGGTTTGAATCCCTTTTCAATCCAGTTTTTATTATCTAAAACAGAATAGCTTGGTCTTGGAGCGGGTCTTGCAAACTCAGAAGCAGTAACCGGAATTACCTTAACGTCGCAATCTGCAATTTCAAAAATATATCTTGCAAATTCACACCAGGAGCAGCTTCCGGAATTTGTCAGATGGTAAATGCCATACTGATCGCTTTCAATGAGCTGTGAGATTCCAAAGGCCAAATCCGGAGTGTAGGTAGGTGTTCCAACTTCATCATAAACGACGCTAATCTCCGAATGACTTTCGGCCAGTTCAAGCATGGTTTTTGGAAAATTTTTTCCGTTTACTCCATATAGCCAGGCTGTCCTTACAATGAAATACCTGTCCAGAATTTCCTGAATGGCCTCTTCAGCAATGAGCTTACTTTTACCATAAACGCTGATTGGGCCTATTTCACCATCCTCGCTGATCGGCTCTGTGGCAGTTCCATCAAATACATAATCCGTACTGATATGGACCAGACACGAGTCGGTTTTTCTGCATGCAAGGGCTAAATTTCTAACCCCTTCACCATTAACACAATACGCAAGTTCCTGATTTTCTTCACAACCGTCAACATCCGTGTAGGCGGCCGAGTTTATAACTATATCGGGCTTTTTATCACAGATAAACTCCATCACCTGATTTTCATCGGTGATGTCTAAGCTTTTTGAGGTTGTCGGAATTAGCTCATGATTCTTTTGCAAAATGTCAATCAAATCATGGCCCAACATTCCATTAGAACCCGTAATTAAGATTTTCATAAATATCACTTAAAACTTTTAATATGTTAAGATATATATTATACTTTATATTTAAGAATATAGAGGAGTTAATATTATGAAAGTATGTATTATTGGTCAAGGATATATTGGGCTTCCTACAGCCGCACTCTTTTGCCGCAACCATTGCGAAGTTGTTGGGGTGGATGTTAATGAAAAAATCATTGAAAATCTTAATAAGGGAATTATTCACATCGAAGAGCCGGGTATTGCCGATATAATCAAAAAAGCGGTGGAAAAAAATGTCTATACTGCTAGCTTAACTCCTCAAAAGGCAGATGCATTCATCATTACCGTGCCGACACCATATATCGTCGAAAACTACAGCTGTGATTTGAGTTATGTGATTACAGCCTGTGAAAGCATTCTTCCATATGTGGAAAAGGGAAATACTGTCATTATTGAATCCACTATCGCTCCAATGTCAACCGATGAGACAATAAAGCCGATTTTTGAAAAGGCCGGATTT
Source organism: Methanobrevibacter sp. (assembly GCF_045120835.1). GTDB lineage: Archaea > Methanobacteriota > Methanobacteria > Methanobacteriales > Methanobacteriaceae > Methanocatella. The sequence continues at coordinate 12,664 of NZ_JBGVFE010000059.1, read as the reverse complement.
ACAATAGGTGAAGACCTTTACCTCTCACATTGCCCTGAAAGGGTGCTTCCGGGAAGAATCATTGAAGAGCTGATTCACAATGACAGGATAATCGGCGGCGTAACACCCAACTGTGCCAAAAAGGCCAGTGAAGTATATGGCCAATTCGTTGAAGGGGACCTGATGCTTACAGAAGCAAAAACAGCGGAACTTTCAAAATGTATGGAAAATACCTTCCGTGACGTCAATATTGCACTTGCAAATGAGCTTGCAAAAATCTGTGCAGAAATTGGCGTGAATGCCCTTGACGTCATTGAAATGGCAAACAAGCACCCAAGAGTAAATCTGCACTCTCCGGGCCCGGGTGTTGGAGGACATTGCCTTGCAATCGATCCATACTTCATATACGCAAAAGCGCCCGAACAGGCAAAGATAATCAAGCTGGCGCGTGATACAAACAATTCTATGCCTGAATTCGTATGTGACAATGTCAAAAAGATTATCAAGGATGGAAAAATAGCCGTCTTAGGCGTTTCATATAAGGGAAATACCGGAGATGACAGGGAAAGCCCCGCATATGAAATCATTGCCGAGTTGAGTAATGACTATGAAATAGCCATTCACGACCCACACATTGAAAACCCTGATTTTGTCGACTTGGATGAAGCTACAGAGGATGCGGATTTGATTTTGGTATTGTGTGACCATAATGAGTTCAAAACCCTTGATTATGATTTGATTTGCAAAAATATGAATAAAGCAATTATTTTTGATACTAAAAACATAATAAAAGAAGTTCCAGACGAAATCAAATTATATAATTACGGAAACCTCTATGAACTGAATTAAAAAAAGTTTAAAAAAAGTTCCAAAAAGGAACTGATATTAAAAATCTATTGGTTGGTCTGGTTTGATTTGATGGCCGTTCCATGCCTTTAGACTACTCCATTCTTCAAATGGCTCATTCCAGAATTCATCGTTTAAGTCCAAACCTAATGCCAAAAATACTGAACAGCATAAGTAAAGGCTACCTGTGTCAATATCATTTTCACAAATGTCAAGCTGTGAAGCATTCAATCCACAAATCAACCATCCATCAGAGTTGAAGTTCTGATTGCCTTTAAATTGTCTTTCTAAAACTTTAGTAAGAGCACATCTGACCTGTACTGGTGAAATGTTTCTCGGCAATATTTTAAGCAGGGCCGCCTGTGAAAGCAAATGGAAAACACCACAACGATAGGATAGAGATTTTCCTAAAAGAGGATATGTTCCTTCAGGAGAAATGATTCTTTCAAGTTGTGAAGCGAGCCTGGATGACCTCATCAATTGGACATCCAAAAATTCACCATCCTGAAGACCGTATTTTCTCATAACTGCCAATATGTCATTGAGCATAGGGTGAATAATCAAGCTGTTATAATAATTTGATTCGAAGTCCTCCCCGTCGGAATAAATCGCATCTCCAATGTATAGTTCATCTCTGAACTTGGAAATGGCATAGGTTAACCTTTCCTTATCGCATTCGCCAGTGAATTCGAGAAGGGCGGCTTCAATCATTGAAGTAAAAAGCAGCCAATGATTTTCATATGGGGCAATGATTCTTGTATTCTTGAGTTCACGAATAATTCTTGCCTGAATATCCATTGGCAAATTGAGCCAAATTTCATTTTTAGCTCTGAGCAATCCTTGAGCAAATAAAGCAACATCAACCAAAGATTGTTTTGGTTCAATGACGAAAATGTAATCATTCTTGTTTGGATTTACCGAATTTGTAATAGATGCTAATGTCAATCTAATGTATTTTTCACGTAATCTTCCTTCTTCAGAAGTATCTGCACCCAATTCTAACCATGGTGCGATTCCATTAAATACACGAGCAAACGCCTCAAGATATGCAAATTTCTGTCCTTCCGCACTTTTAGATTCATAAGGCATGTTTTTTCTAAGAGTACCTTTTGACAAATTATCCAAGACAGGAAATGCTATTTTCTGTAATGTTGAAAGCCAAAAAATCCGATCTGCCCAAACCGGAGGTTCTTCCTCCACTACTGGAGGTTCCTTTTCTTTTTTGAATCTTTTAAAAAATGAGTTGCTCATGAATAATATTTTGTTAAACGTTATATATAAACATTAAAAAAGAGTTTATATATCTTGTAAAACAAAAATATTTATCATTATTGAGAGGTTTAAAAAATGCCAACAATGTCTGAAAAAATATTAGCTAGAGCTTCCGGTAAAGATAGTGTTGAAGCCGGAGATATAATTATAGCAAATATTGACATAGCAATGACACATGATTTGACCGGCCCTCTTTCAGTCCAGTCATTTGAAAAAATTGGAGCTGAAAAAGTCTGGGATCCATCGAAAATTGTTATCCCATTTGACCATCAGGTTCCGGCAGATTCAATTGACTCTGCCAATAATCATATTCTGATGAGAGAGTTTGTAAAAAAACATGACATAAAGAACTTTTATGATGTCAATGCAGGAGTCTGTCATCAGATTCTGCCTGAAAAGGGTCATGTGTTGCCTGGAGATGTAATAGTAGGTGCAGATTCACATACCTGTACCCATGGAGCATTGGGTGCATTTGCTACCGGAATCGGTTCAACCGATATGGCAATGGTATTTGCTGAAGGCAACCTATGGTTTAAAGTTCCTGAAACAAACAGGTTCAACATTACCGGTGATTTGAAAGACAAAGTTTATGCCAAAGACGTCATTTTGCATATTATTGGTAAAATGGGAGCGGATGGCTCAACCTACAAGGCATGTGAATTTGCCGGTGAAACTGTCTCTGATATGAGTGTTTCAGACAGAATGGTATTGTGCAATATGGCAATTGAAATGGGTGGAAAGACAGGTTTGGTTGAACCGGACAATAAAACAATAGATTATGTTGAAAAACGCTCCGATAAACCTTACAAAGTATTTAAAACTGATTTGGATTCCCCTTCTCTTAATATAATTGACATTGACATAAGTGATTTAGAACCTCAAATAGCCTGCCCTCACAATGTTGACAATGTAAAGCCAATCAGTGAGGTAGACCAAGAAATTGACCAGGTATTTTTAGGTTCATGTACAAACGGTCGACTCAGTGACCTTAGAGATGCTGCAAAAATATTAAAAGGAAATAAAATAGCTAACGGAACTAGAATGTTAGTTATTCCAGCATCAAAAGAAGTTTATCTTAAAGCATTGGATGAAGGATTACTAAAGATATTTGTTGAAGCTGGAGCTCTTGTATCCGCTCCTTGCTGCGGTCCGTGCCTTGGAGGACATACAGGAATAATCGGACCAGGTGAAGTAAGCCTTTCCACATCCAACAGAAACTTTAAAGGCAGACAAGGTTCAAGCGATGGTGAAGTTTACCTGTCTTCTGCTGCTGTTGCTGCCGCTTCAGCAATAGAAGGAAAAATTGTGGCTCCGGAGTGATAATGTGAAAGGACGTGCATGGAAATTTGGAGACGATATTGATACGGACATAATAGTTCCCGGAAGATATCTGATTTATACCGATGAAGAGACCTTATCCAAACATTGCATGGAAGGTTTGGATCCGGATTTCTATAAGAAATGCTCAAAGGGAGACTTTATCGTTGCAGGCAAGAACTTCGGATGCGGTTCATCACGTGAACATGCACCGATTGCCCTTAAGGGTGTTGGAGTTTCAGCAGTGATTGCCGAGTCCTTTGCAAGAATATTTTACAGGAATGCTACAAATGTAGGAGTTCCGCTCTTGGAAGCTCCGGGAATTGGCAAACTGGTTGAAAATGAAGAAATTATTGAAGTAGACATGGAAAACGCAACAATAACATCTGAAAGTGGAGAAACAATTGAATTTAAAAAATTGCCTCCATTCATGTTAGAAATATTAAATCAGGGTGGTTTGATTGAGTACCTCAAAAACAAAAGATAGCTACAAGATTGCCGTTGTTCCGGGAGATGGAATCGGCAAAGAGGTAATGAAAGCAGCAATAGACGTTTTGGACGCTTTAGACATTGAGTTTGAATATGTCTATGGTGATGCGGGAGACGAATGCCTTGAAAAGACCGGAACCGCTCTTCCAAGCGAAACACTGGACATCATTAGACAGTCTGATGCCTGTCTGTTCGGTGCCGCCGGTGAAACTGCAGCGGATGTTATCGTTAAGATACGCCAAGAGATGAAAATGTTTGCTAATCTAAGGCCTGTTAAAGCTTATCCTAATACTAACTCATTATTTGACAACATTGACTTTATGATAGTACGTGAAAATACTGAAGGAATGTATATTGCCGATGAGGAATCATATACCGATGAAGGGGCAATAGCAAGACGCATTATCACAAAAGAAGCTGAAAGGCGAATTATAGATTATGCATTTAAATATGCAAGAGAAAATAATAAAAACAAGGTTACAGCTGTCCATAAGGCCAATGTACTTAAAAAAACTGATGGTTTGTTTAAAGAAATTTTCTATGAAGTTGCTCTTGATTATCCGGATATTGCAACTGAGGACTTTTATGTAGATGCAACAGCAATGTATCTTATTACACAGCCTGAAAGCTTTGAAGTTATCGTGACAACCAATCTTTTCGGAGATATCCTGTCTGATGAAGGAGCCGGCCTTGTTGGAGGTCTTGGTCTGATTCCGTCAGCAAATATCGGAGAGGATGGTGCATTGTTCGAACCCGTTCACGGTTCTGCACCGGATATTGCTGGACAGAACAAGGCAAATCCGATAGCCATGATGCTTTCAGCAATAATGATGCTTAGATATCTAGGTGAAAACGATGCGGCGGATAAATTTGAAGCCGCCATACTAAAAGTATTGAATGATGCTAATACTTTAACCGGTGATCTGGGCGGTTCGGCAACAACTACCGAAGTTACTGGTGAAATTATAAAAAACCTATAAAGGAGACAATGATATGAATTTTAAAAAATTAACCAAAATGCAAATGGCAGCACTTTTTATCATATTTATTATGGTAGTAAGTGGGGTAGCAGGATTTTTACTCATTATATTTAGCGGTGGAATGTAATAAAAGAGGATTGATAAAAATGGCAAAATATGAAATAGCAGCAGTCGTTGCTGAATTTAATTACGACATAACACAAATGATGTTAGAACTCGCTCAAGCAGAAGCAAAAAACAGAGGCTGTGAAATCACAAAAGTGGTTGCAGTTCCTGGCGTATTCGATATGCCTCTTGTAATTAAAAAATTACTGCAGAAAGGCGAATACGATGCAATTATCACTCTTGGTGCTGTAATCGAAGGTGCAACCGACCACGACCAGATTGTGGCACAGCACGCTTCCCGTAAAATAGCTGACCTGGCATTGGAATATGATACACCGGTAGCTCTTGGAATCACCGGTCCGGGCATGACAAGAATGGATGCCCACAGACGTGTCAAAAACGCAAAAAGTGCTGTTGAAGCAGCTATTAAAATGTGCGACAGATTAAAAGAAATCTAGTGATTAGATGGAAATTCTAAAGCCTAACGAATTAAAAGAAAAATTTAATGACCCTTGGATAGCCCCATATGAAAAGGTCCTGACCTTGGTGGATGGCGATAAGGTAGAACTAATTGAATATCATCCCTGCATTTCAGGATCTCATTGGCTATTGAATCAATACAGAAAGAATTCTGAGCTAATTGATTCCGCTTTTCGTGACGGAAACAAGCATGTCTACAAATGCCATGCAGGCAGTGCTCCGCTTGATTTAAAGGCCAGTTTCAACGCTGCCGGAATTGATGAAATCATCATTGATGGCGATGAAGTGAAGGTTACACATGCAGGTCTTGCTGGAGCTGGAGTTGGAGCCGGAATGTGCAGAGGAATGGGTGAAGGCGTTAAGTACGTTGAACTTCTTGATGTTGGAGGAGGTTCCAAAGTCGGAAGGGCAACAGTGGTGACACCTAAACTTGAAAAGGTGGTTATTGGTGTTGACGATACCGATACCAAAGACGCCGGTGCAACATGGACTATGGCACATAACCTGGGAGTTGAGCTTGCAGGAGAAGGATTTGAATATCTGGACCATATCATTGTTCAGCTATATCCGCACAACCCTCACAAAACTCAAAATTGTGTATCAATTGCCCTTACTTTCGCTGTTGAGGAATCCAAAAAACAGGAATTGATCGATAGAGTTATCGAAATCCTAAAAAGGGATACCCTATCTGACAAAACAGCAATAGCTATTCTGGAAGGTTTAGAAATTCCCGAAAAATTAAGAGCCTATTCAATCGCCACAAAATCTGGAATGATGGATGTCGAAACCGCAGAAAAAACTGCCGAAGAATTAGATATACCATTGATTGCAGTTACAGGCGAACAGGGAAAGGTTGGTGCTCTTGCAGCTTTGGGCCTTTATGATGACGTTGAGGAAGCTGTAAAAGCATATGACAATAAATCTTAGAGCATGCCTCTTTGATTTATTACTTTTTTTAAATTATGAAATCAAGGAAATTGCCTTGAGACTGACGGACATACTGCTTGATTGAAGTTGAATTTGTATCGTCAAAGACTATTTCAATCGTATTATTTTCAAATTCGAATTTCGTATTGTTTAGATTACTGATTGATGTAACGTACTCCCCATTTATTGCAATGTCGTATGTGGAGGAATTCTTAAATATTCCGGACGATGATGCAATGGATTCATTATTCAAAAGAACTTCAAAGCTTGATGCATTTCTGTCCCTTGATGAAACTATATATTTTTCCTCAAATGATATGCTGTCCTTTTCATAGTTGTGAATTATTGTAGAACCTGCAAATATCTCCTTCAGGCGGGAATTCTGTATGACATCGCCATCTTCAACTCCCAACTCATCTTTAGCCTCAAGAGGAAGCCTTATTATGTCCCCTTCGTTAGGTCTTGTATCGTTGATGGTATACCACTCGCCATCAATCTTGATTGTGTCGTTTGCCTTGATACCCAACGACAGCATGGCATCCGACGGCATTCTAATTATATCTGACTCGTTTTCAATGGCCGTGTCAACAATGTAGGGTCCCCTAACAGAAATCGAATTGTCTCGAGGTGAGTCATCTGCATAGATAATCAGATTTCTGGAATTCGGTTCGATTGACAGGACACCATTGCTGTAGTGTGCAGCTCCAATGAATGTTGAAATCATCAAAAGCAGTACGATAATGGATATGATCATTGGAAAATGGATTTTGACAAAGGACTTGAAAAGATTTGCCTTTGGAGTTTTCCTAATCATCACAATTGATTTTATGATAACCTTGATGATATAGTAGACTGCTATAATAATACCGATAACGCCAATCATTATTCCAAGGGTTAAAGGAACAAATTTAACGAAAAATATGGTGAATAAACCTAAAATAACAAATGACAATCCTACAATTGACATACGAATATAATAACCGATGTCATCTATCATGATTACACGGCCATACTTGTTGGCACGGTCAATGATTGTCCTTACGACCTCATTTGCCATTAAATTCAAGTCTGACAATGAGGACATGTCATGTTCGATTGCTCCAATGTCCACTTCAGTTATTGAAATACCCAATACGTCAGCATCAATAACAATACCTACATCCACACCGTAGTCACTTTCAAAATTAATACGCTTCAAAATATCCTTACGTGCCGCAAACTGACCGCTCAATGGCTGTTCAAATGAAATCTCAGGGAAGAAAAAGTTCAAAAGCGGCTTTGCTGTAAGCTCAGTTACACGTCCACTTGCACGTGAGAATTTGGTTTTAGTAATATCGGTTTTTCCATCAAGGATAGGTTTGATCATGGCCTCCACTTTTTTAGAAGTCAAATTGTAAATATCCGCATCAATGAATGCTATAATGTCACATTCGGCTTCCTTATAACCGGTGAACAATGCTTCACCCTTACCCTTGTTAGTCTCATGAGTAATCACTCGGGCTCCGGCTTTTGAAGCTTCCGCTTCCGTATTATCGGACGATCCGTCATTTACAACGATTATCTCATCTACAAAGGATACCTTTCTGACCACTTCAACAACTGTGGCTACGGTTTCCTCCTCGTTGTAGGCAGGTATTATTACAGAAACCTTCTTATACTTTTTGGGTTTTTGCGTTTTTATGCCTGCAAGTAAAAATGAAATAATCACTAAAAACCAATACACTAATATTCTCCCATTAAAAGTTTTTACATTAATAGTTTTATAATTTAAATAGTTATAAATGTTATTATTAATTCAAACAAAAAATTATTAATCAATAACCAATAATAATGAATTAAAAGAAAAAAAATTATCATTAGGTAGAATTGAATGATTGTTGAAAAACTTCAAAACGAACTGAAACTGAAAAATTGGCAAGTTAAAAAGGTAATACAACTTATTGATGATGGAAATACCATACCGTTCATCGCAAGGTATAGAAAGGATGTTACAGGTTCTTTAAACGACGAAACACTACGTAAATTTGATGAAAGGCTGAAATATCTGAGAAATTTGGATGAAAAAAAGCAAAAGGTTATCAGAAGAATTGATGAACTCGGCAAAATGAATGATGATTTAAAGGCAAGAATCTTAAATGCCGAAACTCTGGTTGAGCTTGAAGACATTTACCGTCCCTTCAAAAGCAAAAAACAGACAAGAGCCACAAAGGCACGTGACAAAGGCCTGGAACCATTGGCAAAAATCATCCTAAAGCAGAATGTCAACAAAAGCGTTAAAAGGATAGCTGAAAAATATGTAACAGACGAAGTTAAAACACCCGAAGAGGCAATTCAGGGAGCACAGGACATTATTGCTGAAGTGATTTCTGACAATTCCACCTTCAGAAAAAAAATCCGGCAAAATACATTCCACACCGGCCAGATAGAAACAAAAGCCAAGGACAAGGATCTGCAGACGGAATATGACATCTACTACAACTATTGCGAAAACGTTAAAAGAATACCTCCGCATAGAATCCTGGCAATCAACAGGGCTGAAAAGGAAGGAGTCATTAAGGCAAAGATTGCATGTGATAGCGAAGAGATAATAAGATATCTGAACCGCCACATGCTTAAAAACATATCAAAAATTCCCGAAAAAATCGAATACAACAGATATACTACCCCAATCATTAAGGAATCAGTAGAGGATGCATATAAAAGACTGATTTCCCCGGCAATTGAACGTGAAATCAGAAGCTACCTGACCGAAAAGGCCGAGGTGCAGTCAATTGAAGTGTTTGCCAAAAACCTAAATCAGCTTTTGATGGAAAGTCCATTGGTAGGCAAGACTATCTTAGGCTGGGATCCGGCTTTCAAAACAGGCTGTAAGTTAGCAATTATCGATGAAACTGGAAAGGTATTGAAAACCTCCCTGATCTATCCGACAGCACCACAGAATAAAGTGGCAGAGTCAATCAAGACCGTCAAAAAGCTAATCGATGAATATGATATTAACGTTATAGCTATCGGCAATGGAACCGCTTCAAGGGAGTCAGAAGAAATCGTTGCCAAAATAATAAAAGATACCACTGTCGAATACATTATCGTCAATGAAGCTGGAGCATCAGTCTATTCGGCTTCAAAACTGGCCGATGAAGAGTTTCCGGATTTCTCAGAAGGTGAGAGAAGTGCCGTTTCAATAGCCAGAAGACTTCAGGACCCATTGGCTGAACTTGTTAAAATCGACCCTAAATCAATAGGAGTCGGACAGTACCAGCATGACATGAACCAGAAACACCTCAATGAGTCTCTTGCAGGTGTTGTCGAAAAGGTAGTTAATGAAGTGGGAGTTGATTTGAATACCGCTTCCGTCAGTCTTTTGAATTATGTTTCAGGAATCGGCAATACCACAGCAAAAAACATCATCAAATACAGAGAGGAAAACGGCAGTTTCAAAAACAGAAAAGAGCTTTTAAACGTTTCAAAGCTGGGTAAGAAGACATTTGAGCAGTGCGCCGGTTTTATTAAAATTGACAACCCAGATTATCCCTTGGATAATACCACTATACATCCCGAATCCTATAAGGCTACTGAAAAGTTTTTAAAAAGCCTCAACTACTCCATTAATGATATCGGCAATGTCAATCTTAAATTGGATAACATTGACATTGAAGAAATCTCGAAAGAATTGGATGTTGGTCAGGAAACTCTTAAAGACATTATCAAAGAGCTCAAAAAACCCGGCCGTGACCCTCGTGAGGATATGCCAAAACCGATGCTTAGAAAAAACGTATTGTCAATTGATGATTTGGAAGATGGTATGATAATGCAGGGAACCGTCAGAAACATTGTTGATTTTGGTGCATTTGTTGATATCGGAGTTCATCAAGACGGATTAGTTCATATCTCACAGTTAGTGGCCGATAAGTTCGTAAAGCACCCTCTGGATATTGTAAGTGTCGGTGATATCGTGGACGTTAAAGTCCTTGATGTTGACATTAAAAGAAATAGGATTAATCTTTCGATGATAATTTAATATATTTTAAAATCAATATTGTAATGTGAAAAAAAAATTTACTTAGAAGGGATTTTTAAATGACACCAAAAATAATGATTATTCTTGGAAGTGGATCAGATATTGCCGTAGCTGAAAAAGCTATGGACATATTAGATAAATTAGAAATACCATATAGTCTGAAAATCGCATCAGCACACAGAACACCTAATCTTGTTCGTGAAATTGTATCTAAAGGTACTGATGCAGGAATCGAAGTATTTATTGGAATTGCAGGACTTGCTGCGCACCTGCCAGGTTCGATTGCAGCCTATACACCAAGACCGGTTATCGGAGTGCCGGTTGATGTTAAAACTAATGGATTAGACGCATTAGAATCAATTGTTCAAATGCCTTACCCGTCTCCTATCGCTACTGTTGGAATCGACAGGGGAGACAATGCTGCAATATTGGCCGCTCAATTTATCGGTCTTCACAACGAAGAGATCCATAAAAAAGTCATTGCCTTAAGAAAAGAGTATGCCCAAAAAGTCATTACCAGCAATGAAAGCATTATCCAACAAATAGACAGACCTTTCATCAACAATGACTTCATAAGAATTAAAGATCTCGAAATAAACAAGATGGAAGTGGATGAAAGTGAAATCAACTGCAAAAATAAAGATGCGGAAGTGGCCATCATTGTTGGAAGACAGACTGACGTTGGAACAGCCAAGAAAATCACAAAAATCCTTGACCGTCTTAAAATCTCATATGACATGAAAGTTGTTTGCCCAATCAGGTCCAATAAAAAGTTCATTAGCTATGTCAAATGTATGAAAAATGCCAAAATTTTCATTGGAGTCAGTTCAAACTCTTCACAGGTTACAGGGGGAATTGTAGGTCTGACTGCAAGGCCTGTAATTGGAGTTCCATGTACCAATGAAAACGGTGATGATTATATGCTTACAACAGTTAGCATGCCTCCGGGAGTGCCTGTTGCAACCGTCGGTATAAACAACGGTAAAAACGCTGCAGTGCTTGCCGGTGAAATCTTTTCTATCGACAATCCGGAGATTGTTCAAGTTCTTGAAAAATTAAAAGACAAAAAAATTAACTTATAGTGATAATATGAACCTTACAGACGAAAACATTATAGAGATTACAGATGAACTGTCAACCGAATATGAAATTTCTAAAGTTTTAAGAGAATATCCAAAGGATACTGTCATTGTTAAAAATCCTAAGGGATTTGACATGCCGGTTGTAACTGGAATCTGCAATACAAGAGACAAAATTGCCCGTTCAATCAATTGTGAAGTTTCCGAAATTACCCAAAAAATCATTGACGCAATGGAAAATCCCGTTGAAGTTACTAAATTCACTGACTTTTCCGATTATGACTCATCCGATATTGACTTAAGCAAGATACCTATCTTAACTCATTACAAAAGGGACGGTGGCGCCTACATTACTGCAGGTGTCGTTTTTGCACGTGACCCTAAAACAGGTGTCCAAAACGCGTCAATTCACCGTATGATGGTTCTTGACAATGAAAGGTTAGTTATAAGAATCGTACCGAGAAACCTCTATACCTATTTCCAAAATGCTCAAAAAGCAGGTGAGGATTTGGATATTGCGATAGCTATCGGAATGGATCCGGCAATCCTTCTTGCAAGTACAACTTCAATACCAATTGACTACAATGAAATGGAAGTTGCAAATGCATTTAAGGATGGTGAATTGGAATTAATTAAGTGTGGCAAGCTGGAAGTTCCTCAGGCTGACATCATTCTAGAAGGTAAGATTTCTGTAACCGAAACCGTTGCCGAAGGACCGTTTGTCGACTTGACTGATACTTATGACATTATACGTGACCAGCCAATCATTAACCTGACTAAAATGCACATCAAAAAGGACAATCCTTGCTATCATGCAATTGTTCCTGCAGGATTCGAGCACAAATTGTTGCAAGGCCTTCCGCAGGAGCCAAGAATATTCAAAGCTGTCAAAAACGCAGTTCCAACAGTGGAAAATGTTGTATTGACTGAAGGAGGCTGCTGCTGGTTGCATGCAGTTGTATCCATAAACAAACAGACTGAAGGCGATGGAAAAAACGCTATCATGGCCGCATTGTCCGCACACCCTTCACTTAAACATTGCGTTGCTGTAGACACCGACGTTGACATATTTGATGCTGAAGATGTTGAATATGCAATATCCACACGTGTCAAAGGCGACCGTGATATCATGATTGTTCCTAATGTACGCGGATCATCCCTTGATCCTGTCG